>JADGNP010000061.1 GCA_017883425.1 Candidatus Sulfotelmatobacter sp.
TGGCGATTGACCCGTCTTTAACGAAAACGCAAGCTCTCCTGGGAATTTGCCAAAGAAGATTGGGGGACCGGTCCGCTCGCGCGCTGTTGGAGAAGTCCTTTCCAAGGCTGAAAGACAAGCAGTTGCGTCTGCAGGTCGGCATGGAGTTAGCGCTTCTCTACGATCAACAAGGGGATCCCGGCGCCACCGCTTCGGTGATGCGATCACTTGTGGATCTCGATCCCGACAACGTGGAAGTTCTGTTCATGGCACAACGCGTCTACTCCGAACTGGCCGATGACACGCTGAATAAGCTGGCCGTCCTGGCTCCCGGTTCGGCCCGCATGCAACAAGTGATCGCCGAGCGTTTGGTGAATGGGGGTGATCTCAAAGGTGCAATCGAGCACTACAGAAAAGCCTTGCAGATCGATCCACGGCTGCCCGGCGTGCACTTTGAATTGGGAGAAGCCATTCTGGAGTCGTCTCCTTTCGATGCGGGAACGCAAGCCGAAGCGCAAAAGGAGTTCGAACTCGCCGTAACCGTCGATGGCGACACGGCCAAGACGGAATGCGAATTCGGCAGTATCGCGTTGTCGCAGTCCCAGCTGGATCAGGCGTTCTCGCACTACCAACGAGCCTACCAACTCAACCCGAACGAGGTTCAGGCTCAGATGGGCCTGGCGAAGCTCCTGATGATGCAGGAAAAGCCGCAAGAAGCCATCAAGTATCTGCGCATGGCGGTGCAGTTTGACCCTCTCAACGGCGCCGCCCATTACCAGTTGGGCTCGGCATACCGACGTCTTCAAATGATAGACATGGCACGCAAAGAAATGCACTTGTCTCAGGAGATCAAGAAGGCGAAAGACCAAGTGGAAGAGCTCTATCGGCAGATGAACCGGCAGGCGAAACCACAGGTGGATGATGTTCCGGAACCGGACCATGACCAATAAAAGGACGGCCCGATGACTCGCAGGTTCCCGGTGCCGTCACACTCCTTATTGCTTCTACTCTTTATGGCCGTGAGCCTGCTCTGGAATGTGGGGTGCGGCGGGGGCTCATCCAGCAGCCCGCCCCCTCCTCCCGCGAAACTGCCGCCCACCATCGGAAAGGCATTCGGAGCCGCCAGCGTGGCGTTGAACGGAAGCACAACCCTGACCTTCACCCTGTCCAACCCCAACACCGGTCTGTCTCTAAGCGGGATCGACTTCACCGACAATCTGCCGGCTGGGCAGGTGGTCAGTACGCCTAATGGTTTGACCGGAAGCTGCGGTGGCGGAACGATCACGGCGGCCGCTGGAGCAAACAGCGTCAGCCTTTCGGGCACGACCTTCGCCGCGAGCGCCTCATGCACTTTCGCGGTGAACGTGACTGGTATAACCTCCGGCACCCAAAACAACACGACCAGCGCGGTAACCTCGACCGAAGCCGGCAACGGCGGAACGGCCTCAGCCAGCCTCATCGTTGCCGGACCAAGTCAGCAACCAGCACAGCCCACCGACATTACTCCGATTGACGCTGAAGTCTATTACGTCTTGAATCAACTCGGTGGATTACAGGTCGACCTCAACAACAACTCGACTGCCGCCGGCGACCATTTGGTCCAACAACCGCGGAGTTTCACGAACACCAGTCAAAGATGGGCCTTCACGGGAGTTTCCGGAGGCTTTTGGCAAATCAGCAATGTTCGCAATAGCCTGTGTTTTGACAGCGCGAGCATTTCCGGAGTGACATATGTGGTGCAGAATCCGTGCGGCGGCACCGCCACGCAGCAGTGGATCCTCGCCGCCACGACCAACGGCTACTACACGATTTCAAACAAAAGCACAGCCCTGTTGATGGATGTGCCTTCGGCCTCCAGCGGCGCATTTCTCCAACAGACCGCACTGTCCGGAAGCGCGACGCAGAGCCAGCAGTGGCTGCTGCGACCCGCTTTTTTCCGAGGCGTGGATAGTGCCCTGCTAGAGAAGCAGGAAGCCGCGCGTATCTCCACCGGCTTGACGTGGTGGAAAGACGCCGGCGTTCAGCAGGATGTTCTTCAAATTCTGAAGAACCACGGCGTCAATATGGTGCGCGTCAGGCCGAGTTCGACGCCGCCTTATTCCAACCCGTCGCAGCCGGGATGCGCCGGCAATGCCTGCTTTGCCGAAACCGAAGCGCAGGATCTCGACCTGGCTAGGCGGACCAAGAATCTCGGCATGAGCCTGGAATTGACCCTGCTTTTCGATGGCGGCAACTCCGCCAGCGTCCCGCCCGCGTGGTCCGGCCACACACTGGCTCAGTTGCAAACCGACGTCTACAACTACGTCAAAGGCGAGATCCTGTTGTATCGCCAGGCCGGTACCATGCCCGATCTCGTGTCGATAGGGAACGAAGTAGACACTGGGTTCCTCGGCTCCATCGGCAGTCCGACAGGAGCTAACTTCGGCGGGTTCGCGGCTTTGCAGATTCAGGCCATGCAAGCGGTTAATGACGCTGCTGTCGACACTTCGATTGGCCCGGCGATTCCCCCACCGCTGACTTGCATCCACATTACCCCAGCATGGGATCTGACCCAGTTCTTCACGCTGGCCAATCAGAATAGCGTTCCCTATGACGCGATCTGCCAGAGTTACTATCCTATTTTTCACGGTCCCTTGACCGATGTGCAGGCTGCCGCAGCCAATCCAACCAACCAACCCGTGGAGCAGGACGTGCTCGTGGCCGCGGCCAACAACATTGGCAGACCCATCTTCATCCTCGAGGCGGGAGAGCATTACGAAAATGGCTTCGACTCGAATGATCCCTGGTACACCCCACCGAGCCCGGCGCTCCAAGCACAATTCTTGCGCGATCTTCAGACGGTGCAACAAGGCCTGCCCAACAACTTAGGAATGGGCCTCGCATACTGGAACCCTGCGGGGGTGAACATACCCAGACTGAATGGTGGTTGGTTCAATGGAGGTACCAATCTGTCGGATGCGATCTACGTGTGGAACGGCCTGACGATCTTTGACAATGCCGACACGTCGGGCAGCACGAACGTGAATGATCCGAATTATTCCACGCCGCTTCCAGCGTTGGATGCGCTCGGCGGGCGATGATCTGTCTTTCTGAGTTAGAACGAAACACTTTTCGCGCTCTAACAGTTTGCTGAAGAACTCGGTTTTGGGTGGCGCAGCTCTTTCAGCGCTGCGATAAAGCTTTTCTTTTCTCCGAGGGCTTCAGCCCCTGAGGCATCTAGACCGAGTTTTTCAGCAAACTGCTAAGGAGCAAGCGATGAAAAAAGATGGCGTGTTGCAGAGCTACCTGAGCCGGCGTCAGCTGCTCAAGTGGGCGGTCAACACGGCTGCATTCGTTTCAGCATCCTCACTCATCGGTACGGGTTACACGCAGTCTCGGCCCGAAGCGGTTGCGCCGAGAATCCGGGAAAGTTTTGACTGGGGGTGGAGGTTTAGTAGAGGCGATTTCCCGGGTGCGCACATGACTGAGTTTTCGGACTCGGGATGGAGAGCGCTGGACCTGCCCCATGACTGGAGTATCGAGGGGGAGGACAGGCAGATTGACTGGAGATCACGGGCACCATTCGGCTCCGATGGGCCGTCTGTTATGAATTATGCTCTCACAGTGCGGCTGGTGGGTCCAACCTTCTCTAGCGCGTCAGAGTGAACTTGCCCCGCAGTTGAATGTTGTCTGAAGAACCGCCGACCAGAATGGTGAAGTCACGCGGCTCCGCACTCCAGTCTTTCTTCTGAACGTCATAGAAGGAGAAGGCCCTGCGCTCAAGCGTGAGGGTTACGCGCCTGGTCTCGCCGGGCTTCAGGCGTACTTTTGCCAATGCCTTCAACTCCTTGACTGGCCGGGGAACGCTGGCGTGCGGGTCTCCGACATACAATTCCGCCACTTCCGCCGCTTCACGATGACCTGTGTTTCTCACATCGAACGACACCGAGACAGGCTGGTTCAAGTTTCCAGTCTGCGGCGTCACCGACAACTTACCGTATCCGAATGTGGTGTAGGAAAGACCGTAACCGAAAGCGAATAGCGGCTTCGTTTCAGAACGATCAAAGTGCCGATATCCTAGGAAGATGCCTTCCGCATACTGAACCCGCTTGCCGCCATTTTCAGGGTAGTAGCTGTGGAAAGTAGGATTGTCTTCCCAACGGCGCTCAAAGGATGCAGGCAGCTTGCCCGATGGGCTGTAATCGCCAAAAAGGAGTTGCGCCAGCGCTGTCCCGCCCTCCTGCCCGGGATACCATGCGTGCAGAATGGCTGGAACATTTTCAATCCATCGCGTCATGTCCACGTTTCCACCGGCGGTCAGCACCACGATCACGTTCTTGTTCACGGCGCTGATTTGCCGAATGAGTTCGTCCTGTCCGCCCGGAAGCTGGAAGGTTCGGTCAAAACCCTCTCCCTCGGTCTTGGGATCGAACCCTACGCAAATGATCACGGCGTCAGCCTTCGCAGCCAGAGGCTTGGTTTCGCGGCCAACGAACGCCTCGGCCCGAGTCACGCCGAAACCAACGATGGCGCTGCTCACCGCGTCGAAATATTCGAGGCGGACCTTGTAGGCCTGGCCAGCATCCAGATGCCGGGCATAGCTATCCATTGTCTGGGAATGAGGTTGCCAGTCATCAATCGCAATCTCGTCGCCGATGTAGAGCCGAACCCCGTCGTCTGCCGAGGTAAAGAACTTATAATCCCCGGACTCCTTCGGCACGAAATAGCCTGTCCAGCGAATCGAGAAATGATCGACCGGTTCGCCCGGGGCAAAACTGCCTTCTCCCCAGTCGAAGTGAACGTGCTTGTCCGTGCGAACCAGAGCAGGGGCGCCTTTCAGTTCTTCATTACTGAAATATTCCCCCTTCAAGCCGCTTTCGCCGCCGGGAACTGTAACAAACTCGGAGCTTTCAAAAACCTCATCAAGAGGAGGAACGTCGACCGCATACAATACCTTGGCTTTGGTCCCCAGGCGGTTGCTGATGCCTTCCAGATAACTGACGGCGTTGAATGGCTTGGTTTCTGCGCTGCCACCTCCGCCAATCACAGCGGGATAGGCGTCGGGACCAATCACAGCAATGGTCTTCAACTTGGTTTCATCCAGCGGAAGGAGATTGCCTGAGTTCTTCAGCAGAACCATGCTGCCCCTGGCCATTTCGAGCGCCACCTGCCGACCTTCCTGACTATAAGAAGGAATGCCGGTATCGGTTTGCGGTTGGTCGAGGAACCCGAACTCGATCGCCTTGCGGAGAATTCTCTTAACCTTGTCGTCCAGGATTGCGACCGGCATCGTGCCCTGGTTGAGAACCGGAAGCAGAGTGTCTCGGTTCATGAAGGAGGGAGATGGCATTTCAAGGTCAAGACCACCGTTTGCGGCGGCAGTACCGTCGTGTGTGCCGCCCCAGTCCGACATGAGAATGCCGTCGAATCCCCACTCGTGCTTGAGGATTTCGTTGTTCAGGTGATTGTTCTGGGTCATGTAAGTGCCATTGACCAGGTTGTAGGCATCCATGACCGCACCCACATTTGCCTCCTTGACGGAGGCCTCAAATGCCGGCAAATAGATTTCGCGCAACGTTCTTTCGTCAATGTCGGAACTGAGAGTCATGCGCGCAAATTCCGAGTTATTCCCGGCAAAATGCTTGGCCGTCGCGATGACGCGTTGTCCCTGGATTCCTCGGATCACCGAGACCGCCATTCTCGATGCCAGGAAGGGGTCCTCCCCGAAGTATTCGAAGTTGCGGCCATTCATCGGTGCGCGGTAAATGTTCATACCGGGACCAAGAATAAAATGCACCCCACGCGCCCGGGCGTCCTTACCCATGGCAGTGCCGAAACGCTCCGCGAGGTCGACATCCCAGGAAGCCGCCAGCGCGATGCCGGCCGGATACGCAGTCGTCAGCCCGTAGTCGTGAACGCCCATCGGGCCGTCCGACATTCGGAGGGAAGGAATCCCAAGTCGAGGAATTGGACGCGTGTAGAAGTCGTTGATACCACCAACGATCTCGATCTTTTCCTCTATCGTCATCTTGCTGAGAATCGAATCGACACGATTCTCCACATCTCTCTTTGATGGCGTGGCCTGTGCCATGCCAAACTGCGCAACAAGCAGGAGAACGATTGCAATTGCCAACGTTCGGCCACTCGTCGTTGCTCGCTTCATAAGCATTCCCTCTCGAGGTTTCAATCCAGCATAACTCAATTCCTCCGTCGGACTTTCCGTTTGACACTGGACCGGCAGACTGGTTAACTGCATGCGGTAGATCCACACAGAACGCTCCCATGTCTTCTCGTCGGAAATTTCTCACCGGCTCCGCCGGAGCAGTCGCCGGAGCGCTCGCCATGCCCGGTTCCTGGGCATCTGAAACAACCGGTCAGCCGTGCGTCACGGAAGTCGCCAGCCTTTGTGGGGAGTGGCTATTTCGTACTGACCCCGGCAATCGAGGTACGAAGAACAATTGGTATGGCGTAAATGTTCCCGGTGAAGGTTGGCGGACAGTCACAGTGCCTCACACCTGGCAGGTGGAGGCTCCGCTGGTCGACTATCGCGGAATTGCCTGGTATTGGCGGCCCTTTGATCTGCCGGCAAGGGATGCACCCGTGAGTTGGCGGGAGTGCGCCGTGCGCGTGGAGTTTGAGGCGGTCTTCCACAGCGCCACGGTTTGGGTCAACGGGCACCCCGCCGGAGAACACCCGCGCAAGGGTTACACCTCCTTCATTCTTGACATCACGAAGCTGCTGCAGTGGGGCCGAACCAATACCATCGCGGTGCGTGTGGATAATGCCTTCAACCAGCACATGGTGCCTCGCGGCCGATCGAGCGATTGGGCGAATGACGGAGGCATTTTCCGCCCTGTGCAGCTTCTGGTTACGCCCCAGGCATTTGTAGAACGCGTTGATGTCGACGCGGTACCCGACCTCGGCAGCGGGGAGGGGAAACTGACGATTACCGCATACATCCGAAACACAAGTGCGGAATCCTGGAGTGGCAAAGCCTCCTTCCGCATCGCGGACGAAGAGGAATCCCTAACCGCTTTGACTGGCTCGGCAGACAAGTCTCTTTCCGTCAAGCCGCAGGCAGTCGAAAAGCTCACCCTCCAGGCGACATTGCCCAAGGCCAAGCTCTGGCACTTTGATCATCCCCATCTGTACCGTCTCGAGTTTTCCATCGTGGGAGAACGCGATGTACACCGCTTCACGACGATTTTCGGCGTGCGAAAGCTTGAGATTCGCGAGGGCGCGTTCCACCTCAACGGCGAGCGCGTGCGACTGATGGGCGTGGAGCGCATGGCCGGGAGCAATCCGGAATTCGGCATGGCAGAGCCGACCGAGTGGATCACCCACGACCATGCGGATATGAAGCATCTGAACTGCGTCTTCACCCGTGTCCATTGGCCCCAGGACAAGCGCGTTTTGGATTACTGTGACCGCCACGGCATCCTCATGCAAACCGAAGTCCCCACTTGGGGACCGGAAACATTTGATGGCATGAGCGCCCAGCCTGATGCGGACATCCTGGAAAATGGACTGGAACAACTCCGCGAGATGATTGCTCGTGATTTTAATCATCCTTCGGTTGTGGTTTGGGGGCTATGCAATGAAATTGGGGGACAGAATCCCCCCGCGTATCAGTTCGCCAAACGCATGCTGGAGGAAGCCAAGCGGCTGGATCCGGGCCGTCTCTGCTCTTACGCTTCGAACTCACTTAGCAGTACCCCGCAGCACGACGTCGCGGGACTGATGGATTTTATAGAGGCCAACGAATACTACGGAACATGGGCCCCCGGAACGGCGGCGGACGCGGCCCGTTATCTGGATGAAATTCATGCCGCATTTCCCGGCAAGCCCGTCGTGGTCTCCGAATACGGATATTGTGCCTGCACACCCGACCGGCCGGAAGGCGATGAGCAAAGAATAGAGATCCTCCGCTCGCATGACATCGCAATCCGCTCGAAGGATTTTGTCGGCGGAGCCATTTTCTTCTGTTACAACGACTACCGCACCCATGTAGGCGATCGGGGTGCGGGTTCGTTGCAGCAGCGGGTTCACGGAGTCGTGGATGTCTATGGCGCGCACAAGCCGTCCTTTGAGCTTCTCCGCCGCGAGTCCAGCCCGATTGAATCGCTCACGGTGGAACACCAACGGAACAGATTCCAGGTGCTGATACGAGTGCGGCACGACCTTCCCATGTACACGCTTAGGGGCTACAAGCTGCGAGGCCTGTTCTTCGGCGAAGGCAACATTCCGGTCGAACGACAGGAGGTGGACCTGCCAGACGCTGCCCCCGGCAGCGAGACGAAGTTGGAGTTGCGATTCACCCAGTCCGATGCACCCATTCACGTCCAGATGGAGGTGCTGCGCCCTACCTCTTTTTCGGCGTATACGTTGGATTGGAAACCTTAGAGCGCAAGAATCGGGAATCGGCGCGTTCTTATCGTGAGTGCAAGAGAGCCGTAGCAGCACTGCTGAAGAACTCTCACGGAGACGCTATGGAAGATTCCGATGGACACGCCACTTCATCCAGACTTTGGTTGCTTTTCCTCCCCGCGTTGTTAGTCGTTGCCGCAATCGTGACAGTTCAAGAATTCCAAGCAAGCAGCAGCGAACCTGTCGCCACCGCAACTTACACGCGCGGTGTAGTTGATCTGACCATTCCATACCACGCCGCTCACGCCGGCGCGGGGCAACTCCGCATGGAAGTTCTAGATCCGGAGGACCAGATTCTCGGGCGCGTGGACCAGTCCGTCCAGGTAGCTGAGGGCACGGGGCAGTGGCGGCAGCAGATCAAGCTGGCGAAGCCACTGGCGCTTGACGAATTGGTGTGGCATCGTGTGCGCTATCGTTTCGAATACAACGATGCCAAGACTGCAGGGATCGAGGGCACGGAATCGATCTCGCAGATCCTACGCACGCCGGTGATTCACATTCTGGGCCAGCAATCCTATTTGGCGGGCGGCGAAGCAGCGGTGCGAGTGATCGTCACCGATTCTCACGACGCGGTCATTGCCGGCCGCGGCTCAGTTCAGATCGATCTGTTGGTTCCTGATCAGAAATCCCGCCTGCTTTTCGCCGGGCGACTCAATCGGCGAGGCACTACCGAAGCGCAATTCCGGTTCCCGTCCGGCGTAGTGGGCAGTTATCAGTTGCGTTACCTTGTAGACACGCAAATCGGCTCGACCGAATTCACTCAGCCCGTCCGACTCGAAGACAAGGTTTCAATTCTCCTCACCACCGAAAAGCCAATTTACCAGCCTAGCCAGACGATTCACGTGCGCGCGCTGGCTCTTGATCGTTCCAATCACGAAGCCGCCGCCGGCCGCAAACTAACCTTTGAAGTGGAAGACTCACGCGGCAACAAGGTCTTTAAGAAGGCGACTCAAACGGACAAGTTCGGAATTGCGTCGGCGGAATTTGGACTTGCCGATGAAGTCAACCTGGGCACGTACCATCTTCGCGCTTTGATGGGTGAGAGCGACGTGCCTACGAATACAGCGGAGATCGCTCTCAACGTCGAACGCTACGTTCTGCCCAAGTTCAAAGTCGCGGTTGATTTCGCGGGCAGGGACAATAAAACGAAGAGCGGCTACCGCCCCGGCGATCATGTCACCGGAACGGTTCGTGCCACCTACTTCTTTGGCAAGCCCGTGGACGACGCCGGGATTACGGTCAAAGCTTCCAGCATGGATGTTTCCGTGTTTGAAGTGGCGTCGGTGCAGGGCAAGACCGATCATGAGGGGACCTATCATTTCGATCTGCGGTTGCCCACTTATTTCGCCGGACGCCCTCTCAGTCAGGGCGCGGCTCGCATCCTGATTGAGGCTACGGTGAAAGACTCCGCGGACCATGCCGAAACCCGCGGGGAACCCATTACCGTTAGCGAATCGCCTCTGCTGATCACGGCTGTCCCTGAGGGAGGCACGCTCATCCCCAATCTGGAGAATCAGGTTTTCATCCTGACTTCCTACCCTGACGGCACGCCGGCCAGCGCCAGCCTCAAGGTTCACGCGGAAGGCAACGTCGACCAGCGCGCGACCACCGATGAAGGCGGCGTAGCCGTAATCAACTTCAGCCCTGGTGCCGGAACAGAAACCCTGAAGATCGAAGGTCAAGACAAAGAAGGAAACCGTACGACGAGCACGGTTCATCTGCAGAGCCGCGAGGGCGAGGATCAAATTCTTCTGCGCACGGAACGCGCAGTCTACAAAGCTGGCGACCGCATCGAACTGAGAGTCTTCTCCACCAGGAAACGAGGGGCTGCTTATCTGGACATCGTCAAGGACGGACAGACGGTGCTCACCCGTGATCTCGACATTGAGAATGGCCAGGCTGAACTTTCCCTCACCGCGACGCCGGAGTTGGCGGGAACGGTGGACTTCAATGCTTACCTTTTTGGCCGCAACGCGCAGCCCATCGGCGATCATCGCTTGGTCTTCGTGCAACCGGCAGATGAACTCAAGATCGATGCGGTGGCTGACGCGCCCGTCTACAAACCCGGCGGTGAAGCCCGCATCCGCTTCCGCGTGACCAACTCTCGAGGTGAGGGCGTGAGTGCTGCGCTGGGCCTGCAAGTGGTGGATGAGGCCGTCTTCGCGCTGGCCGAGAAGCAGCCCGGATTCGCCAAAGTCTTCTTCTACCTTGAGCAAGAAGTGATGAAGCCGCGCTATGAGATCCACTCCATCGGCATGCCGGAAATCGTCGAACCTGTGCAGGAGTCGAAAGTCGAACAGCGCAACCGGGCCGCGCGTGCTCTGTTTTCAGCCACCGAATTGGTGAGCGCAAACAAATTTGAGACGGAGTTTGGCCGGACCGTGCCTATGACCAAGTACGGCGAATATGCAGGACGCTACCAGGCACATTTTCAGAAACAGGTGAATCGGTTGGCGCATGATCTCAGCCAGGCGTACGCGGAGAACCCCAAGATGGGTGATCCGATTCGAATCCACGCGATGATCGTTCAGGTCTGCGGCGACGAATGTCGCGACTCGTGGGGAAACAAACTGAGTTTCGAGCCCGCTCGCTGGGACTCGACCAAAACGTATTATGTGGTGCGCAGCTCTGGTCCAGATGGCCGGCTCAACACCAGCGACGATTTGCAGGCGTACCTCCTATTCAACGGCAGGAATGCAATCGGCCGTCCGAGTTCCAACTCGACCTCGATCGCTGTAACCCTCGAGCATGATCGCGGACCGTTCAACGGCCTAGCGGAGATCGTGGGGACCGTCACCGATCCCACGGGCGCAGTAGTGGCGCAGGCCAGCGTCGAGGTGCGCGAAGTCTCCAGCGGTAAGACGCGCTCCACGAAAGCAGATGCGGGAGGGCAATTCCGTCTGTCCGGCATGCCCGCCGGCAAGTACGTAGTTCGAGTAACCACGCCTGGATTCAAGACCGCTTCGCAGCAACTCATCCTCCATGCGCGCGACCGGGCCGTGCTCTCCGCCACTCTGTCGGTTGGCCAAGCCTCCGCGGTGGTCGAGGTCACCGGGGCGAGTCCGGTTCTCCAGACTGAAATGGCAATGCTTGCTGCTCCCGTCCCAGGCGTTGCGATCGGCGGCGACGTCGCAGACCGGATCAGGCAACTACCCATCGAAGGCCGCAACGTCATAGACCGAATGGAGCTTGACAAAAAGGCCGCCAACAGCGCAACTCTCGCCAAGGACGAATCCGGCTCCCCTTCCCCCCACGTTCGGTCATATTTCCCCGAGGCACTCTACATCAACCCCGAAATCATCACCGACCAAAACGGTTCGGCCACGATCACGATTCCCCTGGCGGACTCCATCACCACGTGGCGGATGGCAATGCTCGCATCCACGACTCACGGCGCGCTGGGCAGCGGCACGTCGAGTCTGAAAGTCTTTCAGGATTTCTTCGTTGACCTTGACCTGCCGGTCACGCTTACACAAGGCGACCGAGTTTCAATTCCCGTCGCCGTGTACAACTACTCCGGCGCGCGCGGAGATGTCAGCCTGAAACTGCAAGCGGACGACTGGTTCTCCCTCATCGACGACGTTTCCGACAAGTCGGTCACGGTCGATTCGGCCCGCGTAGGCGGATCTCATTTCTCGCTGGAAGCCCGGCGCATCGGCAAGTTCAAGCTGACGCTCTCCGCACGGATGAATGGCGAGGCCAACCGTGCGGACATTGTCGTGCGGGAAATCGAAGTCATTCCCAACGGGCGCGAGCAGAACCTGGTCTTCAACGGACGTCTGGAAAACACAGTTCAACACGAACTCAACTTCCCCGCGACTTCCATCCCCGACGCCAGCAAGATCTTTGTGCGGCTCTACCCGGGGCCCCTGAGCCAGGTCATCGAAGGCATGGACAGTATTCTCCGCATGCCGGGCGGTTGCTTTGAACAGACCTCCTCCAGCACCTACCCTAACGTCTTGGCGCTCGATTACATGAAGCGCACGAAGAAGTTAACACCTGAGGTACACGCCAAGGCTGAGGGATACATCGCGAACGGCTATCAACGCCTGCTGACGTTTGAAGTTCCAGGGGGTGGCTTCTCCTGGTTCGGAAGTGCGCCGGCCAACAAGATCCTGACGGCATACGGACTGATGGAGTTCAGCGATATGTCGAAAGTCTACGACGTGGACCCAAGACTGATCTCACGGACCCAGCAGTGGCTTGCCGGGCAACAGCAGGCGGACGGAAGCTGGAAGCCGGACACCTCGTTCATCAATGAGGGCGCCACAAACCGCTACAACTCCGACGTGCTTCGCATCACCGCTTACATCGCCTGGGCGCTGGAGAACACGGGATACCAGGGGCCCGCGGTCGAAAAAGCCAAACAGTTTGTCGACGGCCACATGAGCGCAAAGATCGACGCTTACACGCTGGCCGTCGTCGCTAACTTCGCCGTTGATTTTGGGACCGGCGATCGTGAAAAAGATCGCAACTTCACTCGCCAGGCCATGCAGCTTCTGCTCGACGCACGCACCGAAAAGGATGAGCAGGCCTGGTGGAGCGCGGAGGAAACCGGTGTTTACGCGACCGGCGCGAGCGCCAGTGTGGAGACCACGGGGCTCGCCGTACAAGCGCTGCTCAAGTGGGGTGAGGCGTCAGGCACGGCCCGCAAGGCCCTGAATTATGTCGCCTCCAAGAAAGATGCCGCCGGCACGTGGGGCACGACCCAAGCGACAATTATGGCGCTTCGGGCTCTGCTTCTCGCCACCGAGAAAGGCGCGGCCGACGTTCAAGGCACGCTGGAAGTCCTGCTCAATGGCAAACCCGTCGAAAAGCTTACGCTGACTCCGGAGAACAACGACTTGCTCCATCAGTTTGTGTTCAAGGGCATCGAGGCGAAGGGCAGTACTTCCGGAGGCTCCAACACCGTCGAAATCCGGTTCGAGGGCAAGGGCGGCCTGGCGTACCAGGTTGTAGGGAGCTACTTCCTTCCCTGGGACGAGAAACCGGCGAACGAACCTCTCTCCATCGATGTGGCCTATGATCGCACGCGCCTTGCGCAGGACGACATCGCAACCGCCACCGCCACGATCAGAAACAATCTGCCAAAGAGCGCGAACATGGTGATGGTAGACTTGGGCATTCCTCCTGGATTCGACCTGCTCAGCGAAGATCTACAAGCCTATGTTGAGAAGAGCGCCAGCCAGAAGAGTGCTCGCCTGGAGAAGTTCAACCTTACTGCGACGCAGGCGATTCTCTACTTCGACTCCATTTCTCCGGGTGACACGGTCACGCTGCATTTTCGCCTGCGCGCCAAGTATCCCATCCGCGCCAGGACATTCCGGTCACGAGTCTATGAGTACTATGACCCTGAGGTAAGCTCGGTCGCGCGACCCGTGCAGTTGGAGGTACGCCAACGCTAGCGCTTTCTATGGAAGATTGATCTTGCACCCTCTTTAGCATGATGTATGCTACGGTTTCGCTCCAATGGCATCGGCAGTGCTGAAGTGAGTGGGGATCTGTTCGCGAGGCCAGTCTGTTTGTGCCCTGCTGCCCGATTGCAGTGATGTGAGACGGACCTCAAAGGTCGCTGACTGCCGCATTCAACTTCCGAAGTCCTCATTTCACGGCGCTCTGATCGCTACGGGCTCCGTTGCGCGAGTCCTGGTCTTTGTCAGTGTCCAGGCGATTTCCGGTGTAGGCCGTTAGGGCCGCAGTGAGCGAGTGCGGCTACGATTAGACACCGGTGCGACCCATGCACATTGACACCCACCAGCACTTTTGGATCTACAGTCCGGCCGAATATGACTGGATCGATGAGTCGATGGCCGCCCTGCGCCGCGATTTTCTGCCAGAGGATCTGAAGCCCGAGTTGGAAGGCAACGACTTCCGCGGATCGGTTGCAGTTCAAGCACGCCAGACCTTGGAAGAGACTCGCTGGCTTCTCGAGTTGGCTGAGCGTTCTCCGTCGATTCTCGGGGTGGTTGGCTGGGTCGATCTGCGTTCGCCGGACATTCGCTCGCAACTGAAGGTCCTGGCTCGGAATCCCAAACTGCTCGGCATCCGCCACATCGTGCAGAGTGAACCCGACAACCGCTTCCTGCTACAACCAGAGTTCCTGCGCGGCATTTCCGCGCTCGAAGAGTTTGATCTTGCTTACGATATCCTGATTTACCCCAAACATCTTCCAGTAGCCGCCGAGTTCGTTGAACGGTTCCCACGCCAGCGCTTCGTCCTCGATCATCTTGCCAAGCCGCCGATCAAGAGCGGCAATATCGATTCCTGGGCGCATGGGATCACGCGGCTGGCCGAATTTCCGAACGTATTTTGCAAACTGTCGGGCTTGGTCACCGAAGCCGACTGGCAGCATTGGCATCCCGACCAGATTGTCCCGTTTCTCGACGTCGCCTTTGAATCGTTCGGGCCTGATCGCCTGATGATTGGCTCCGACTGGCCGGTGTGTCTGGTGGCGGCATCGTATGCGCGAACCGTCCAAGTCGTAAAGACTTACCTGCTCGCGCAAAAACCGGGGTGTCGAGAGGCCGTGCTCGGCGGCAACGCGCAACGGTTCTGGCGGCTGACGGCTCGTTGAGAAACTGCCGAGTGCATCGCCCGTTCCTGTTTTACAATGACCGCACACAATTGTCGGGCCTGCCGTTCGTGTCCGCCGTGTCCCGAGATTGACGTCTTGCAACTGCGATGCATCGCTCCGTTCTCCAACTCGACTCCCGCGACAACGTTCTGATCGCCCTCACCGACTTGAAAGCCGGCGGACGAATCGAATTCGGGGGCGAGATCTACATTCTCCCCAAGAATGCTCCGGCCAAACACAAGCTCGCCATGCGAAACCTCGACATCGGCGACGATGTCATTATGTACGGCGTTCTGGTGGGCAGAGCCGTCAAGCCCATCGCGGCCGGAGAGCTCCTGACGACGAGCAACATCCAACACCAGGCCGCGCCCTTCCGCGAGCAGTCGGGTGAATATCACTGGGCGCCGCCCGACGTTTCGCACCGGAAGCACCAGACCTTCCTGGGATATCGCCGCTCCGACGGTCAAGTGGGCACCCGAAACTACTGGCTTGTCGTTCCTCTTGTTTTTTGTGAGAACAAGAACATACAGGTCTTGAAGCAGGCACTCGAAGAAGAACTGGGTTTCGCCGCGCCCCAGCTCTATCGCCACCAAGTCGCCGAACTGGCAAAGCTGTATCGGGAAGGACAGGCGAGCCCGATTGATGCTCACGCTCTGCCTGCAGATGCGGTTCCGGCCCAGCGTAACCTGCTGTTCGAGAACGTCGATGGCATCCAGTTTCTACTGCATGAAGGCGGATGTGGCGGAACGCGAGAGGACTCCAACAATCTCTGCGGGCTCATTGCTGGGTACATTCACCACCCCAACGTTGCGGGCGCAACCGTATTGAGTCTGGGCTGCCAGCACGCACAGATCGCGATCCTTCGCGACGAGATTCGCAAACGCAATCCCAAGTTTGATAAGCCATTATTCATCCTCGAGCAGCAGCGCAGCGGCTCGGAAGCGGCGATGATGTCGGATGCAATCCGGCAAACTTTTCTCGGGCTGGTCGAAGCGAACAAGGCTCAACGTACCCCCGCTCCGCTCGCCGATTTGTGCGTGGGCCTGAAGTGTGGAGGGTCGGACGGTTTTTCCGGCATCTCGGCGAATCCGGCCATCGGACACACCGCCGATCTACTCGCCGCTCTGGGTAGCCGAACGATTCTCTCTGAATTCCCGGAGTTGTGTGGAGTGGAACAGGAACTCATTAATCGCGCCAAGAGCAAAAAAGTCGGCAACCGGTTTATCCAGCTGATGCGCGATTATGCCGCCCGGGCCGCGGCCGTGCGCTCCGGCTTCGACATGAATCCTTCTCCCGGCAACATGCGGGATGGACTTTTGACGGACGCCATGAAATCCGCGGGAGCGGCTAAGAAGGGCGGCACGTCTCCCGTGACCGCCGTCCTTGACTATCCCGAGTATTCGACCGAGCCCGGCCTGAATCTGCAATGCACCCCGGGCAACGATGTGGAGTGCGTCACGGCGCAAGTCGGCGCAGGCGCAAGCGTGGTGTTATTCACGACCGGTCTCGGCACCCCGACCGGAAATCCGATCGCCCCGGTCGTAAAGCTTTCCACTAATTCGGATTTGGCGCAACGCATGCACGATATCATCGACATCGACACCGG
>JADGNP010000419.1 GCA_017883425.1 Candidatus Sulfotelmatobacter sp.
TCAGAGAAGTCGCCCAGCTTCAAATCCTTCTTCGCATCCAGTCCCGTCTCCTTCTTGAACGCCCCTACCGTGTAGTCATCGAAGCTGGCCCAGGTATCTTCCCACCCGTCAAAGTGCGTCATCCAGTACGGAATGTCGACGTAGATCCCATCGATTCCCGTGCCCGCGATCTGCCGCACGCGCTGCATGTAAATCTTCCGCCACTCGCTGGCATACGGGGTCACCCAAACGTCTTCATCGCCTTTCGTGATCCAAAACGCCGAGCCCCCGCCGAAGATTGCCGGCTCGCCCGTGATCTTCCTCTGTAGCCAGTCCGGATGCTCCTTCGCCAGCGTGTGCGGCGTCGCGTCCGCATTCGCCGTAATGCATTCCGTGCCCGCGATGTATACGAAGGCGTGGTTGCCCGCCCGGTGCGCCTTTTCCGCCACGTCGTGGATTGCCTTGAGCTTCTCCTCCGGATTCACGAAGCTTTCGTAGCGTCCCGGAATGTCGTTGTCCACCTCAATCCCGAAAACGTTGCTGGCCTCTGCGTCGGCGACAATCTTGTCGGTGTTATTCAACTGCAGCCCGTACGCCCCGATGCGCACGTAGTTTGTCCAGTTCTGCCCCGCTGGATAGGAAGCAGCAGCACCCAGCAGCACCAGCGAAACTGAAAGTAGTACGAGAGACACGAGTACAACCTGAATTGGTTTCATAGATGTTTTTCCGAAACGATAGTTCTGGGACACGGCACCGCTTTCGCAGACTCCGGAAGTTAGCCTCGGAGCAGCGCAGGAATAGACCCCACAGCTTGCCCTCAGCCTGCCGAAGCGGCGTAAGCCGCGGGGGAGCTTTGCCAACAAACAAGCACAAGCGGGCCGAAAGAGAAACTCTCAACCTGCGCCGTCGCCCCACCCGCCATGAGGAAACTCCTTGTTCTCATCGCAAGCCCGAGGCACCTGCCAGCCCGTGGCACAAGCGATTCATATCAAGGTATGCCTTCAGGCACTGGATTTCCAAATCCGAGCTTCACCACGGCCTGTTCTAGATTGTCCCTTCGTAACGGACTCTCAGTAATCGATCGCCGATCGCGACCGCCCGGAAGCCGACTTCCGCTGCGCTGGTGGATCGACGCTGCGAGCCTCGGTCAGCGTGTTCAGCGGGTCGACTGCAAGCCAACCGACTGCGCCCAGCAAACACAAAGCAGCGGCCACTAGGAAAGAAGCCGTCCAGCCGTAGCGCGCAGCGATCCAGGGCGTAAGCGATCCAGTCACGGCTCCGCCAATTTGACCACCCATGTTCATGAATCCCGACACCGATCCGGCGGAGCCCCCCGCGATATCTGCCGTGAGCGACCAAAAGGAACTTTGGGACAAATACAGCGCTCCGGCGCCACCGGCCAGCACTACGCTGGCTAGCTGGGCGCTATGAACCTGCGAGCCAAAAGCAATGAAGATGCCTGCCACCCCCATCGCAAATGCGGCCAGGCCGCAGCGGCCAAGACGCGGTCCGCGCCACTGCGTGAGCCGGTCGTTGATCGTTCCTCCCAGCAGGCAGCACACCAGCATTGCCAGAAAAGGCAGCATGGAATAGAAAGCGCTTGCTTTCAGGTCAAGTCCGCGCACTTTTGCGAGATAGCGATAGAACCAACTGAAAAAAATCCACGCAACGTACCCGTAGCAGAAATAGCTGATGGTGACGGCCCAGACTTCACGGCTGCGCACGACCCGTCGCCAAGGCACAAGGACCCTGTTCCGATCCCCCGCTTCCGGAGACGATTGGTCATTCGCCATTTGTAATGAGAGTCCGGATTGAATCGCAGCGAGCTCAGAAGCGGAAACCCGCGGGTGTTCTCCCGGAGTATCTCTAGCTGCGATGAACCAGACTGCCCCGGCCAGTAACCCGATGGCCGCACAAGCCCAGAACGACGAACGCCAACCGTAGTGAACCATGAGATAGGTAATGAGCGGCGGTGTGAGCCCGGCACCAGCGCCGACGCCGGCAAAGATCCAGCCATTGGCAATGCCGCGCTCGCGCACGGGGATCCAGCGCGTGACGAACTGATTGGCAGCGGGATAGATGACTGCTTCGCCGGCGCCGAGAAGAAAACGGACGGCCACAAATAGCCAGAGGGCGCCCCTGACGTCGGCAGGGACCAGGGCCGTCAAGGCGGTGAAGATCCCCCACCAAACAACGCCGCCGGTTAGGACGCGTCGTGGACCAAACCGATCAGCGAGGTGGCCGCCGACCGTCTGAAACACCGCGTAACCAGCCACCAACGCGCTGAAAACCCTTCCGAGTTGTACATCCGTCAGATGATAGGCGTCGACAATCGCTCCGCCTGCGATGGAAATGTTGACTCGGTCGAGATAAGACACGGCACTGAGGACAAACAGCCAGAACACCAGAAACCAGCGCACGCGGCTCGTCCTCTCCCCGGTCACCATTGGCACTCCGACACGCACGCGATGGCTTGACGGCGTGCCGATGACCGATTGTCGCGATTGTCCGGTTGGTTCCCGTGTGATAACGTCGCCAGCGGTTCGCAATCACTCTCGCGTCGCCGCAACTTGGACCGAATCCCATGACGAAAATGAAACCTATTTGTGCAGCAACTATTCTGCTGGTCATGCTCGCTCTGGCGACTCCCGGATATGCCCAACTTGATCTTTTCTCCGGAGAACAGCGAATTGAGCTCACCCCGGATTGGCACGGCGACAGCGGCTGCAGTGCCGAGAAATCCGCGCCGATTCCACTTCGAGATGATTCGCATCAGCGTGCTCCTTGGCGTTTCACTTACGAGTGACGGCGGCAATGCAATTGATTTCCACCAGCGAATCTCCCGGCAGCGCAGCGACCGCGACCGTTGTGCGGGCCGGTCCGCCATGAGGAAAGTATGTCGAGAATACCTTGTGCATTCCGTCCCAGTGTTCAATCTTCACCAGAAATACATTGGCCTGAAGAACGCTGTCCATCGATCCGCCGCCGACTTCTACAAGCTTCTTCACTTTCTCCATGACCATGCTGGTATGAGATTCAATCGTCCATTCTTTCTGATCTCGGGTATCGTGTGCGCCCTGGCCAGAGACATATAGCAACCCGTTGTAGACAATCACCGGCATGATGATGTCTTTCTCGCTCCCCGGTTTGCCTTCGCCGTTCAGCTTACGGATCCCGTTTGCATCCTGCGGGGCAGAACTCTGCGCTATTGCACGCGTGGGCAACACCGCGGCAGTAACCCCCAAAGCCGAAAGCACGGAAGCGAACCGCAACGCAAACATCCTGCGACTGAAATTGAGATTCATGTACCTGCTCCTTTCAAGTTAGACTCCGAATCGTAATCAAGGCAAAGCAAAGCTGAAAATTTCACTGCCAGCGGCAATCGCCAGTTACTGTTTGCCTGCGACTGCGTGCCTCTGGAGGTGACACCAGCAAGTCTTCGGCGCGCACGTCGATCTTCGCTTCAGAGCCACCGTCCGCGAGCGCAGCAAGACAACAGAGAAAAAGAGCCATGTAGATTGCCGTCCGCTGCTCACGAGGCCATCCGGGTTAGCAACGAAGTGCGAATTATCTGATGAAAGTCAGTTTCCTGCAACGCAGCTTCACTAAAGCCGGCCGAACTTTTTCACCGCTTCCACGATCGACTTCAATTGCTCGATGACGGCATACATCGAGTGCTCCTTGAAATCCATCTGCTGTGCCAGGCTAAGCACTGGTTGAGCCTGCGCTCTGGGTACGACCGCTACGCCATCGCTGTCGGCCACCACGATATCGCCGGGGTTGACGGGAACCCCGTTGCACACCAGCGGAATCTGCGCCCCCGCAAAGCGGTAGTGATGGACCGACGTAGAGGGCACGATCCCCGTGGCAAAAACCGGGAAACCGATTTTTCGCAGGTAGGCCACATCGCGGACCCCGCCATCGATCACGGCTCCGGCGTAACCGCGCGCGGCCATCGCGGTGCCCATCAATCCACCCATTCCTGCAATGTCATCTCCATCCTCAAGCACCATCACGTAAACTGAATCGGTCGATCCCTGGTCAATGGCTTGCAGCATCCCGGTGAGAGCCTCGGGATCTTTGTTGCCTTCGTCCTTCTTGAGCTGTACGGTTCGCGCAAAGCCGGCAAACTTGGCGGTGAAAATCGGCTGCATACGGTGAGTCATGTACATGCGCTTGCCCGTAATCTGCTCGAGCGCATCCGAGACCGAGGCCACTTCGACGCGCCGAAACTCCGCCATGAGCTCGCTGTCAGACAAAGAGGCCGCTGAATTGGATTGCGCCCGAACCATCCGGACTTCGCTGCCAGCCGTCAGGATCAAGCCTAACGCCGCGAACATGATGGCAAGTGTGCGGCCTTTCGCATACACGTGAGATTTGTCCATTCCATCCTCCTGGTTGTATATATGTTCGCGGACTCTAACACCGTTGGTACCCCGGTTGGAAGAGTGAAGCATCCGGCTTAAAGGAGACAAGCAATGCAATTAAAAACCATGCGGCTGTTTACGCTGGTTCTTGGACTGGCACTTACCACGACCTCCGCTTGGCAGCTCAGCCAAGCCCAGGAACACAAGGCAATCAATTTGTCGAGCGCCAAAGGCCTCCCTTTCAGCGATGGGATCATTGCCGGGAACACGCTTTACGTCGCCGGACAGGAGGGCTCGGATGACACGGGCAAGCTGGTAGCCGGAGGCATTGGTCCGGAGACCAAAAGAGCCCTCGACAACATCGAGAAAGTACTGAAAGCGGCAGGATTGGAACTAAAAGATGTTGTGTCCGTCACTGTGTACCTGGCCGACATTCACGATTTTGCGGAAATGAACAAGGTCTATAAGGCCGTCGTTCCGGATCCAAAGCCTGCGCGAGCGACCATTCAGGCAGCCGCTCTGGTCAACGACGCCCGGGTGGAGATTGCGGCCATCGCGGTAAAGCAGAAGTGAACAACTTTATCTCACAAGAGCTCTGTCGGGGCTTGAGGGCGGCACAACAAAACCACCCGCATTCGTTCGTGATCAAGAAAGGGTTGACACGCGCTCCCAAGTTGAGATAAACCCTCGTTCCATCG
>JADGNP010000420.1 GCA_017883425.1 Candidatus Sulfotelmatobacter sp.
CCTGGCCGCCGCCGGTCTGGAGAAACTGCGGGATCGCAAGTTCGGCGATCTCTCCGGAGGCCAGAGGCAACGCGTGCTGTTCGCCCTGGCCATTTGCGGTGACCCCGACTTGCTCTTTCTCGACGAGCCCACAGTCGGGCTCGACGTGGAGGCGCGGCGCATGTTGTGGGATGAGATTCGCAGGATGGTAGCGCGCGGCAAAACCGTGCTGCTCACGACCCATTACCTGCAGGAAGCCGACGCGCTCGCCGACCGCGTCGCTGTCATCAATCAGGGCGAAATCATTGCCCAGGGAACGCCGTCGGAGATCAAAGCAAAAACTGCCGGCAAACGGATTCGCTGCATCACCAGCCTCAGCGTGAATAACCTGCGCCAGATTCCTGGCGTCACCGAGGTGAGAGAAGATCGCGAAGCTATCGAACTTCACGCCGTCGAGGCCGAGCCCATCGTCCGCGAACTGCTGGCGCGTGACCCCAGACTCGCAGGCCTTGAGGTCACCAGCGCAGGCCTGGAAGAAGCGTTCCTGGCTTTGACCCAGGATACGACACCCGAAGCAAATCGTTCCAACTGAGCCAATCGGATCCGCGAGCACCGGAGGAGATGCAATGAGCACCGCAACCCTGGCATTGAGCCACCCGCAAATTCAGCGTTCGCCGCGTCACACGGCGACCATTTATCTCAAGGAAATGAAGTACGAGTTCCTCAAGAACCTTCGTCTCCGCATGTACACGGCGTCCGTGCTCAGCTTCCCTATCATGTTTTATGTCTTGTTCGGGCTGGTGCTGAATTCGAAACAGGCGATCGGTGGCACGGGTGTCCCCACGTATCTGATCGCCACCTACGGCACGTTCGGCGTGATGGGCGCCTCGCTGTTTGGAACCGCGGCGGGCCTGGCCTCCGACCGCGGCCTGGGATGGCTGCAGGTGAAGCGCGCCAGCCCCATGCCACCGTTTGCGTACTTCGCGGCCAAGGTGGTCACGAGCATGATCTTCAGCACGATCATCGTGCTCGCACTCTTCGCGCTCGGATTCAGTCTAGGCGGTGTGAGAATGCCTTTCGGCGATTTTGCGAGATTGCTGGGAACCCTGGCGGCTGGTTCTCTGCCTTTTTCCGCCATGGGATTGGCGGTCGGCTATTTCACCGGACCGAACTCCGCGCCCGCAACCATCAACCTTATCTACTTGCCCATGTCGTTCTGCAGCGGATTGTGGGTGCCCTTCATGTTCCTGCCGAAGGTCGTGCGCGAGATCGCGCTCGTGCTGCCTCCGTATCACCTGTCGCAACTGGCGCTGGGAGTCGTCGGCGCAGGACGTCATGAATCCAGTGCCACGCACTGGGAAGTGCTGGCGGCTTTCACCATGATCTGCCTGGGCGTGGCCCGCATCGGATTTCAGCGCGATCAGGGAAAAATGTACGGCTAGAAGGCATCTGATCAATCGTTTTGCAGAGGGCAGTTCGGGAAGGACAGTTCGAGCGTGCAGTTCGGGAAGGGCAGTTCGGAAGGGCAGTTCGAGCGTGCAGTTCGGGAAGGGTAGTTCGGGAAGGGTACGGCTTCAGCCGTACCGTGTTGGGCCAATAAACACGCGGGCTTTAGCCCCTGAGGAACAGCAGGAGACGACCATGAGTATGGATGCGAAGAAATCGATGGGCTGGACAGTCGTCCTGATCCTCATGGGAATGGCGGCGCTTTACGGCGGATCGAAGTGGCTGGTCCTGTTGATTCCCGCGGCCGTGCTGGTGTGGTACGGAGCCGGACCGATGCTGCGGAGTGGCCGGAATTGACCGCCGGGGAGAGAATAGAAGAGATGGTACGAACTACTGTTCTTGATGTCGAAGGCACGGACGCCCGCGGAGTCACATCATGGCTCTAGCTCTCAAGTCGTTCAAGCAGGTGCTTCGCGACAAGGAGCACGGATGGGGCCCCTTCTTCTGGGTGCTCTATCTGGGGTTCTTTTTCATCGAACCGGTGGTTGACCACGTCAGCGCGAAGTTGTGGGCTCTCGATATTCTTGCCGCGCTTGTGTTCATCGCCCTCTATTTTGGGATCTTCCTTCTGGAGGAGCCGCGGGCCGTTGTCCACATCGGAGGCATGACCCTGCTGGGAATGCTGATGATTCCCTTCAATGGCGGCGCCTCCACCTTTTTCATCTTCGCAGGCGCATTTGTGCCCTTCGTGGTCGAGACCCAAACCGCCGCAATCGGATGTCTGGCCGCAATCGTTAGCGTGGCTGCAGTGGAGACCTATCTGCTGCACGTGTCGGGATGGGTGATGTTTTATGCGGCAGTATTTCCGATCGTCGTGGGAGGAAGCAATATCTTCTTTGCCGAGCGCAACCGCATGAACCGGAAACTGCGCAAGGCCAACGAAGAGATCGAGAACCTGGCCAAAGTGGCCGAGCGTGAGCGCATTGCCCGCGATCTGCACGACGTATTGGGACACACTCTGTCGGTCATCACCCTGAAGTCCGAGCTCGCCTGCAAGCTGATCGACCGCGATCCACAGCAGGCGGGAAAAGAAATCCGCGAAGTCGAGCAGATCTCACGGCAGGCCTTGTCCGATGTGCGCGACGCCATTCGCGGATATCGTTCTCAGGGACTTGTGGCGGAGTTGGCGCAGGCCAAGACTACGCTCGAAACGGCTGGTCTGACCGTGCAGTGCGATGCCGCGACCACGGTGCAACTCCCCGCGGTGCAGGAAAGTGTTCTGTCCCTGGCCGTGCGCGAAGCCGTCACCAATGTTGTGCGCCACGCCCAGGCTCGCACTTGCCGCATGCGGCTCGAACAACAGAACGGATCCTGTCGCCTCGAGATTCAGGACGACGGCTGCGGCAGTTCCAATGGCGAAGGCAATGGATTGCGCGGCATGCGCGAACGGGTCGAAATGCTGGGCGGCACGCTGAACCGCAGCACCGAAGCGGGCACAACCCTCACCATCACGCTGCCCCTCAAGGAAGTGATGCCGAAACGCGAAGGCTGTCAGAAGTGAGTCCCCTAGCAAGAGAAAACGCGAAAGAAGGACGTAAGACTATCCGCGTAGTTTTGGCCGAAGACCAGGGGATGGTGCTTGGCGCGCTCGCCGCCCTGCTCGAAATCGAGGGCGACATTTCCGTAGTGGCTCAGGCGCGTAATGGCAAAGAGGCGCTCGAAGCCGTACTCGCGCACAAGCCCGACGTTTTCATTACCGATATCGAAATGCCGCACATGAGCGGACTGGACGTGGCCGTGGAGTTAAAGCGGCGCCGGACGGGGACGCGCGTCGTCATCGTCACCACGTTTGCCCGTTCGGGATACCTGCGCCGCGCGCTCGAAGCCGGCGCCAACGGATACCTGCTGAAAGACATGCGCGCTGAAGAACTCGCGGACGCCGTGCGCCGCGTCCATCAGGGCCTGCGCGTCATTCATCCCGAACTCGCGACCGAAGCTTGGGGCGAGATGGACCCGCTTACGGATCGCGAACGGCAGGTGTTAAGACTGGCTGGCGAAGGCATGGCCAGCGGCGATATCGCCGGCGAGTTGGGACTCTCCGACGGCACGGTGCGGAATTATCTCTCCGAAGCGATCAGCAAGTTGGGTGCCAGCAACCGCGTCGAAGCCGCGCGCATCGCGCGCACCAAGGGCTGGCTGTAGGATCACTGGTGAGTGGCTCGTTGTTAATTGCCAGTGAACACCCGTCCGAGCCTGCGACTAAAACTATGCACTAATAACTACAAAGCGCCGCGCTCAATGCCCGCTTCTTCTTTGTGAACGGTCTTATACGCCCAGGCCATGCGCGGGGTGTTGTGGGCGATGCCGATGTGGCCTTGCGGGTTCAGCACGATGATGCCGCCGTGGCCGTTCAGGCGCTGTTTCAGATAGTTCATCGCTTCCTGCGCGGACCACTCGGGCAGATTGCCGGCGGAGATGCGGTCGGCGGTCCACTTGGCCAGGACTAGCTTCATAATCGGTTCGCCCCATCCTGTGGTGGAAACGGCGGCGCTCTCGTTGTTCGCGTAGCAACCGCAGCCGATGAGCGACGAATCGCCGAGGCGTCCGGGAGCTTTGTTCAGCGTGCCTCCCGTCGAGGTCGCGGCGGCGATGTTGCCGTTACTGTCGAGCGCGATGGCGCCGACGGTGTCGTGAGAAATCGTCACATCGTCAGAGCTCGGCGCGAACAGATGGTTGCCGTGTTGCGACGGAGGACGACGCGCGGCTTCCGCCTGATACTCGCGCAGGCGCTCGACTTCGCGCGGGATGACCAGGTCTTCGTTGTTGCAGAGTGGGACGCCGTGCTCGGCGGCGAACTGCTCCGCGCCTTCGCCAACAAAATAGACGTGCGGGCTCTCGCTTAGAATCTTGCGCGCGGCGCGCACCGGATTGCGCAGGCGCTCGACGCAGCCGACGCCACCGGCGCGGAGCGTGGCTCCGTCCATGATGAGTGCGTCAAGTTGGACTTTGCCGTCGCGGTTGAGGAAGCTGCCGCGTCCGGCGTCGAAGGTCTCGTCGTCTTCCATGACGACGACGGCTTCCTCGACGGCGTCGAGCGCCGCGCCGCCGCGCTCGAGCACGCGCCATCCCGCGGCCAGCGCGTTGTTCACGCCGTGGATGTGGGCGTCGACCATGTCATCGGGCATGGCCCACGCGCCACCATGAATGACCAGAACCGGATCCGTCGGCAAGAGTTGTCCCCAGAATCGTCTGCAGAAATCAGGATTCGACTCGATAGTCTAGCAGGTGCTAAGACCAACGTGGATATGGGTGCGACGAGGTTCGTGAGCAACGCACGGGTACGCCAAAGGCGAAAGCCCCCGTAGTTTGCCGGGGGCTTGGAAGTGGCACTGGACACCGCCCGTCCACCTTCAACTGATACAGGCGACGACTCGGTTCTAGTATCCGACATCCCATACATTTCTCAGAAATGTGCAATAGTGCTCAGACGCACGGATTTCGAAAGCTTAGGCTGGCTAACGTTAGTTGTAGATCAGTGGTAGAGCGGAGCGGGTGGCGCGCTGGCTGGCAGGTTGTCCCAACGCGCCTGCTCCGCATG
>JADGNP010000421.1 GCA_017883425.1 Candidatus Sulfotelmatobacter sp.
ATGCACGTCTCCCATCAGCGTCGACCCCTTCTTACGGAAGGTCTCTTCCCGCTTGGCATTGCCCGCGAAGAACCGCTGGAATTCCGCCGCGTCGGTCACCGTGTTCATGCCCACGTCGATCACAGTCGCGCCCGGCTTGACGAAATCCCGCGTGATCATTCCGGCGCGTCCGATGGCGGCTACAAGAATGTCGGCGCGCCGGCACACTCCCGGCAGGTCGTGCGTTTTCGAGTGGCACACGGTCACCGTGGCGTTGGCATTGAGCAGCAGCATGGCGGCCGGCTTGCCCACGATGTCGCTGCGTCCGACGACCACGGCTTCGCGCCCGGCGATGGGAATATTGCTGCGCTTCAGAATCTCGAGGACGCCGGCAGGCGTGCAGGGCACGAGCCCGGGACGCTGCGTGGAGAGAAAGCCGACGTTCACGGGATGGAATCCATCGACGTCTTTGGCCGGATCGACCGCCATCAATACTTTTTTCGCATCGACATGGGCGGGCAGCGGCAACTGCACCAGGATTCCGTCGATATCGTCGCGCCGGTTGAGCTCCCCAATCAGCGCGAGCAACTCGGCGGTGGTGGCGGATTCAGGCGGAGTCAGCTTTTCGCTGTAGAGGCCGACTTCTTCACAGGCTTTGACTTTCCCGCGCACGTAGATCTCAGACGCGGGGTTGTGCCCGACGAGCACGACAGCCAGTCCGGGACGCACTCCGGAGGCCGCCATGGTTTTCACCTCCGCTGCCGCTTCGCTGCGGATGTCTTGCGCGATCTTGGTTCCGTCGAGGATGTTAGCTGGCATGGATTTGGCTTCCGGCGCCCGGCTTCGGGCCTCCGGCTCTAAAATCTTACACCGCGGCGCCCCCGACGACTTGAAACTTCGCTTCACCACAGAGTCACAGAGACACGGAGAAGACCAAAAACAGGCAATTCAGCTTCCTCGGCGGACTCCGCGATCTCGGCGGTAAATTTCCTTTCTCGGTTCCTCCGTGTCTCTGTGTCTCTGTGGTGAAGAGGGTTGTGAGCCTCATCACACCCGGCCCCCGCGCCATGCCGTACAATGCCAACGTCATGATTGCCAAAGACCTACTGGAAATTCTGGTTTGTCCGGCCTGCAAGCAGGCGCTCGAGTACCGCGAAAACCCGGAAAGTTTGAAATGCCAGCAATGCCACCGGGTCTATGCGGTCAAAGACGACATCCCCATCATGCTGATCGATGAGGCCACGGTCGAGCCTTAGCTGGCAGCCGCCGGAAGGTCCGCGGCTGGACGGAATTGCTGATTGTTGATTGTTGATTGCTGATTGAAAACCTGAGACTCGGTGATTTTCTAATCAACAATCAACAATCAACAATCAGCAATCCCCGGGAAAGGAAGGTCCACACGTGGCTGCACAATACTTTTACTGCATTCAATGTCATAAGAAATATCCCACGCACCACAAGCTGTTCGACACCCTGTACGACTTCTCGAAAATGGCTCCCGAAGACTGCCCGGCCTGCGGAGGCACGCGCGAGCTGCACGTGAATCTCGACTTCCAACTAGGCGCAGGCGACGGAGACTTCAAAGTGGTCTCCGCATTCCTTCCCGGCAAGCTGGAGTCGTGGCTGGGCGAAGGGGAAGAAGAAGTCACGTTCTACCCGTTCCTGGTCGTGCTCGAAGGCGGGGCCAACGGCAAGCAGTTCTGCTGGATGCCCTACTGGCACGTCGTGGGCAAAGAAGCCCGGTACGGCCAGCACGCCGTCTGCCTCGACCATGCGCAGTTCGAGAGCCTGATCGCGCAGGTACAGGACAAAGTGCTGGAGCCGGTGTAGGCGTCCCTTAGCCGGAAATCAGCAGGCTCAAGATGCGGTGGTGTCAAAGGCTCTCAGCCGCGAGAAAAGCCGCGCATAGCCTGACACGAATCACAGCCCGATACGAATCCTAAGTTTTCGCAGTCTGCTAGCGCAGTCGCCACGGAGACCGCTCCGGCCACCGGCTCATGGCGTCTTCGGCCCAAGCCGTGGATTTGTCCGTATGACAGGACGTACATGGATTGGGAATTTTGTATTTGTCCGTCATGGCCGGGGAGATGAAGCGGAAAGTATGGGCATGCACAAACGTGCCCGGAACGCCTTCGGTCTCGATCGCCGGCATGTGACAGGCAACGCACTGGCTTCCGGTGCTGCCATCTTTGTGATGCGTGTGTTCTTCCAGGGTGGCCGTGTGCGGGCCGTTCGGACCCGAAGCGGAGTGACAGTCCAGGCAGATCTGATTCGCAGGCTTTCTTAGCTGAGCGTAGTTTTCCGTGCCGTGTACGTCGTGGCACGAGGAGCAGGTGATGCCATGCCGGTACATGACGCTCTGCGCAAAGTCGTTGCCCTGCATGCGATTCTTATGCGCCGTGCAGTCCGGGAAAAAATAGAAAGTAGTTTCACCCAGCGTACAGTCCTCGAGTTTCCAGTAGTCCTGCAGTTTTGAACCGACGCGGTAGCCGACCGGCCAGTCGTAATATTTCCCCTCAATGGGGTTGGTCAAAGGCTGTCCCTGGGAATGGCACTGGATGCACGTGTCACTGGCGGCCACACCGTCCATTTGCGCTGGATTCACAATGTCGCCGCGAGTGGGATGCGCAA
The DNA here is from genome assembly GCA_017883425.1 of Candidatus Sulfotelmatobacter sp. GTDB lineage: Bacteria > Acidobacteriota > Terriglobia > Terriglobales > Acidobacteriaceae > Sulfotelmatobacter. Next base: position 2,611 of record JADGNP010000421.1, read on the forward strand.
CATGCTCGCTGCCCGGTCCGTGGCAACGCTCGCAACCCACATTCCATTCCGCGACCTGTTTGGTCTGGATGTTGTAGTCGACGGAATGGCAGCCATCGCAGGTGGGACCGGTTGGCCGCTGCATGTTGTCCGGGGGATACACGGCCCCCCACCAATCCCCGCCCTTCGCCGGGACCATATAAGGACGCCATGTGCGATTGCCGACGTCCCACTGTACGGGCAGAGGAAAATAATCGTCGCCGACCTTGGTGAAATAGCGCTGCTTCCACAGGCTGCCGTAGACGAACGCAACTTGATCCACGCCGAACTTGGCCACATTATTGGTTGCAAGGTTGGGAATGATGGCCTCGGGATGAGTACGCGGATCCCGCACCACGTTCGCCATGGGCGTCTTCTTCCAACGGGCGTAGATCTCCGCATGGCATTTCTCGCACGCCTGGGAACCGACGTAGTGTGCCGAACCCGCGGTCGCCGCCTGTTGCGACCGTTCTTCCCGATTGAGAGGACGAAGACTTCGAATAAAGAGAACGAGCTTCCAACTGTTGCCGGACGACTCCATGTGCGGCTTACTCCAGGCCGGCATTCCGGTCAGTTGGACTCCATTTTCGATGATGTAGTGGATTTCGCCATCGCTGAGGTCTTGGGTTGCAGCCGCCCGCAGATCAGGCACTCTGGGATAAAGATTCAGCCCCATTGGCGTCTTCCCGCTGCCGTCGATTCCATGACACCCCGCGCACTGGGTTAAGAAGGTTTCCCGGCCTTGCCGCGCGCTATCCGAAGTTGCGGCAAACGGATCTTTCTCACCGCGCTCCTGCGCTGGAATGGCCAAATCTCGCATGGTTCGGGCCAGAACGGCTTCCCACGCGGAGGGCGTTGCGGTCGCGCGGAATCCCCGCCGTACCAACAGGACACCGCAGGCGGCCCCAACGACGACGACTCCGAGAAGTACTAGAAGAGACGCTTTCAGGATTTTCATGCTCGTTCACGTCGAAGAAGATTCGAGTTCATCCCCTGCGCTGCCCATTCTAATCCAGGGCGTCACTGGACCTTGCGCAAGTTCCATTTCTGACGGCTTGCGGGAGTGGGGACCTTCTTTTCGCACTGGGAGAAACGCACGGGGCACCCCAAGACACTATAAAGATGGCAGGAACGTCGCCCTACGCGTGCGCCCCCTTCAGCCAGGCACACGACGCTATTTGTTCGCGGACCGTCAGGAAACGACACATTGTGTCAGTTTTTAGATTACTTCCTGGGTACGAAGGAAACCTCGGAAGGCCGGGACCGTCTGCCCGGTTGACCGCAACTTTCGATATCCACAGGGGTTATATGAAACCAAAGGGGCTTGGGGACCGTAATGGGAAAAGAGGGCAATTGCGGCAGCGGAATTGCATGCAACTTCAATAGCTGCCGATGAGTCTAATACGGCTAAAGACGCAACCGGTCGGAGTCGGAGGTGATGACGGCCATGCTGAACGAAAAGATGAACGACAAAGACAGGTTCACACTGACCGAACTGGCAGCTCTCAGGAGCGATCTGCTCCAGGGTGGCATGATCGATTCCTATGAGGCAGGCGAACTGCTCCAGGTGTTTCTGATGGGCCGTGGCTATGGGGTATCGCCCAAGGCAGCGCTGGACGCGGCGGGCCGCGTCGAGATGGCGGGGTGCGCCCTGCCAGTCCTGATGTATGAACTGGAAAACCTGGCAATGATGATGTAAGAGTGCCACGCGGCGCGGGCCGGTGACCCCGCGGCGCAATATGAGACTGGGTACTTCCGCTGCGCGACAGGACGCGCGCGCATGGGTTGGAAGGCACGGGACTCAAGCCAGGATTTCAGAGATTTTGACATTCTGGGTCGCCGATCGAAACAAGACCGAACGAACCAGTTCCACAAGACAACAGCCGGGCCAACCAGCCCGGCTTTGTGGTGTTTGGGAGTCTCCTTCCTACCGACGCTCGGCCCTCCATGGCCGCGTTGAGCACGCTCTCAGCGGTTGGCGCCGACCCTTTGCGTCGCCACGGCTGAGGCTGCCCCATCCTTGCTCAAACCGGGGATGGAGCGGAAAGATTTTGTCGTATGCTCAAGTGAACGGAAATTGGGGGCAGGTCAATCCGGTGAAGCGGGGGTTGGTGAGACTCGGCGGAGGAATGGCGCTGGAGCAGCTATCGTTTTTATCTCCTGGACGAAGCCGGACCCGTGCGAGTGAATGAAGGCTGGACGGAGATTTCGTTTCGAGTGCCGGCGGCTTGAATCGGCCTCGCGCCGCAGCCAACAGTCCCGACTCCCGCCCTTCGCAAAGTGCGCGAAGGACGGGGCACCCTCGGTGTTGGTGCTGGGGGCTGGCCCATCCTTTCGCTATTTCCCCATGGGCGGTTGCCCCACCCTTCCCGCGGTTTGTGCGGGAGGGTGGGC
>JADGNP010000422.1 GCA_017883425.1 Candidatus Sulfotelmatobacter sp.
TAGGTCCATCAATCCCGGTTGCAGTGGACGAATGCCGGGATATTATAGTGACGTTAGGGCCTCTCCGGTGTCCAACCGGTTACCACAACAGCCAGCGAGGCTCCGCGGAGAGTAGGCGCATGCCGTGTTTTCCCGCCATGGAGTGGATTCGGCGGGCCCGGCTGGTTCTTGCGCCGGTCCTGGCCGGCGTGTCGATCCTGCCGCTCGCATCCTGCAAACGTGCCCCGACAGAGGGTCTCGCCATGAACGAGGCATCGCTCAACCTTCCGCGAAGCATCGGCGCCTGGACGCAATCCGGCGGCCCCAAGTTCGTCGGACCGCAAGACATCTTCAACTACATGGATGGTGCCGGGGAGCTCTATCTGGGGTATCGCTTCAAGCGCCTGGAAGTGCAGCGCTACGGCAGCGTGAACCAGGGCGAGATTCTGGTCGAGTTGTACTGGATGGAATCCTCCGACGACGCCTACGGCCTGCTTTCCGGGGACTGGGGCGGCGAGGCCGTAGACCTCTCCCTGCCGGTGCCCGGCTCGTCTTCGCCCGCCGCAACCGATGGACCGCGCGCTCTCTATGGCGCCGGTTTGCTTCGCCTCTGGTCCGGCAACCTGTTTGCCCGCGTTATGGCCGACCACGAAACCAATGCGTCCCAAAAGGCTGTTCAATCCCTGGGACAGGTCATTGCCGGGGGGCGGTCCACTACTCCGCGGCCGGTGTTGATCCTGGCGCTTCCCGCCCGCGTGGGTTCGCGGGTTTTTCTACGTCCAGACCGCGTGACTTTCCTGCGCTCCCACTTGGTGCTCAACTCGGTGTACTTTCTCAGTTCGGAGAACCTTCTCGATCTGGGGCCGGACTGCGAGGTGGCCACGACTACTTACGGACAAGGGCCGGCGAAAGCCACCGGCAACGCCAAGCCCGCGCGCCTGTTGCTGGTACGCTATGCGAACGAGTCGGCGGCGGTGAAAGCGCTGCATCATTTCCGGGAGATATACCTGCCGGAGAAGTTGAACGGACCCGAGGCTTCCCTCATCGGCGACAACGGAGTGGTCGCCATCGAGGACGGATGGATGGGGTTTGCCCGCTCGGGCCGCGGACTCGCCTTGGTATTCGAATCTGCCGACGAGGCATCGGCCCGGCTGTTCCTGGGTGACTTCACGCGAATTCTTGAGAAACTGGAGGCATCTCGTGAGTGACGACAAACACGTAATTACCCGCCGCGACTTCGTGCGCGGGACGGTAAGCGCCACCCTCGGCGCGGCGGCAATGGGCCGCACATTGGAGGCATTGGCAACGCCGGTTCCCACCAGCCAGGTCGTTCTGGTACGCGAGCAGTGGGTGCTGGATGGGCAGCATGCCGTAAACTCGGGCATCCTGAAAATCATGCTGCACAACGTGCTGACCAAGGTGACCGGGAAGCCCGACCCGATATCGGCGTGGCGCTCGCTGGTGAAAACCGACGATGTGATCGGACTGGTTGCCACCGATCACCTGAACAAGACCCACCCGGAACTGATCGAACTGGTCCAGGCCAGCCTGATGGAATCAGGGGTTCCGAAAAGCAATATCCGGGATGCCCAGGGCGGTCCCGAGAAAGCCCGCGCCTGTACGGCGCTGATTGCCTTGCCGGCGCTGAAGGCGCACTGGCTTACCGGCATCGGCACGGTACTGAAGAACTACATCACTCTCTCAGGCAATCCTTCCAGCTACCACGATGCCAACAACGCCAACCTGGGCGAGATCTGGAACATGCCGCACGTAAAGGGCAAGACCAAGCTCGTGCTGGTGGATGCGCTGCGTCCCTTGTGCGACAAGGGACCCCAGCCGGATCCGCGATACCTGTGGGATTACAAGGGGCTGATTGCGGGCAGGGATCCGGTGGCCGTGGAGGCCGTCTGCCTCAAGGTCATCCTGCAAAAACGGCAGGCGCTGCGGGGCGAGCCCTGGCCGTTGTCTCCGCCGCCGTTGTGTGTCGAGATGGCGGACAAGAAGTACGGCCTGGGCACCAGCCGCATGGAGCAGATTCAACTCGATCGCACCGGCTGGACCGTCGACGCGCTGGTGTGAAGGCCAGGAATGCTGGGCGGGTCGGCAATTGGGAAGTAGTCGCGGAACCCAGCTCCCTGAAAGATGGATGATCTCGCGCCGGTTTTTCGGACCTTCAATAGCGGTCCAGAACGATAGAGCTGTATCGGAAACGAACGGGCGCGACGGTTTCGGTTAGCTTGGATATCAACAGTTCGCTTTCAATACAGCGGTTTGAAGGAAGCCGCTTTGTTCGCGGGCGGATCTATGAGGTTTCAATCGACGTTGGCTTGGAAGTGATTGAAGAGGAGAATGCTTGCGGGGCGCTCTCTCCAATAGCTTTGTGAGCGATTTCGGATGGATCACGGACACGCTCAAAATAGTCCGTGCCGTAACGTTTTGCCCCTAAATGCGGTGCCGCTTCGAAGAATTGGCGGGGACGACGGGACTCGAACCCGCGGCCTCTGCCGTGACAGGGCAACAACGAGATGTAACTGATTGATATCAAACGGTGTCGGCGGACGTCGTTTGATACAAATGGATACCGGAGGGCTTCTGGTATCGTCCCCTTAACGTCCCCAGATTTTAACTGCCTCGGACGGCTGTCACGCAGATCCTCTGGTACAGCCCGCGCAATACCTCCCGACTACCCCCTCTTTCTCCCTCCGTTTTCTCGTTTTCATTGATCCACCGTTTTTTCCTAGGTACGGCAGAGATGTCGCCCAATTGGGCTGCATGGGAATGAGTTGGAATCGCAGTTTTGTCCCAGACCGCGACAAGATGATTGGCCTCATCCGAAAAGCCTACGACATGGGAGTCAATCTATTCGACACGGCGGAGGCCTATGGACCTTATGTAAACGAGGAATTGGTTGGCGAGGCGATTGCTCCATTCCGAAAGAACATCACTCTTTGCAGCAAATTCGGCTTTGAGTTCAAAGACGGAAAAATGACAGGCGGTTTCAACAGTCAGCCGAAGAAGCACCAGGCACTTTAAGCGTTTATTTGGCAAGCCGCTCTGCTTCAGAAATTGTCGGCTATATTAGAGGCTTTCGCCGTGGTTTCCCTGCTCAAGAACCTTTGAGTTCTATTCCGATGTCGTCATTCGCGGCGTTTGGAATCGTTGCCCGGAGGCGTGCCGAGAAAAAACTGGATCTTTTCGAGTTCGCCTCCGGCCTGATGGCAGAGACCAGCACGGCGAACCTTGTTGGGAGCGAGCCCAGTCAGGCCGCTGTTGGCGGCGAGCTCCTCCACGAGGGTCACCCAAAGCCTGCGCCATGGGTGCAAGTGCGCTCAGACCGTGCGCTTGTCATATAAGCTTATGCCGAAGGAGTAGTCCAATCGTAGCCTATGGCCTCTCGACTCAAAGTGTGCCTTCTCCTGGCCCTGACCTCTAGCCCAAGCCTGTTCGGCGCCGATTTTGCCATGAGGGTGACCGATAAGAACTACCTCGACACGCAGGGTTTCAGCGTGTTTCTCTACGACAGCACTTACCATCCCGTTTTTGTTGACCAGAAGAACACGGCGATGGAGATGATTCTCCACGGCCAGCGCATCGCCACGAACGGCGACGTGCGCCTGATGCCAACGCCCGAGCAGTGGGACCTGGTGGCGACCCTCAAGGAGCGCCATGCCGATAAGGACAACAACCGGCTCACCGCCGACCTCGCTTTCCCGACCTTCGATTTGAGCTACACGCTGGAAGTCGCCGCGGAACCAGGCGGCGTGAGGGTCAGCATCAATCTCGACAAGCCGCTGCCGCACAAACTGGCTGGCCGGGCGGGCTTCAACCTGGAGTTTCTGCCTTCGATCTACATGGGCAAGACTTACTTTGTGGACGGAACACGAGCCGGGACCTTCCCGCGAACGCCGAATGACCCGATGGTCAAAGTATTGCCGCTGGCTGATGAGCCGAAGAAGGCTTACTACCTTGAGGACTGGGATAAGGCCAAGGGCTACACTCAGCCACTACCGTTCGCGCAGGGCAAGAGCATCACGCTGGGGCTCGACGACGCGCTGGCCCGAGTTAACGTGAAGTCGGATACTGCCGACCTCATGCTGTTTGATGGACGCAACCGCGCACAGAACGGCTGGTTCGTATTGCGTTCGCTGATCCCCTCAGGCAAGACCACCGGGGCCATCGTATGGCACATCCGGCCGGACGTGATTCCGAATTGGACGCGCCCGCCAATGATCGCGCACAGCCAGGTAGGGTATGCCCCGGGATTCTCCAAGGTGGCGGTTCTTGAACTCGACCCGAAATACGACGGGCCAGAGACTGCCAAAGTGCTGCGCCTGATGGAGGACGGATCGTACAAGCCGGTGTTCGAGGGACCGATCACGCCGTCAACGCCGTGGCTTCGGTATGTTTATTCGAAATTCGACTTCACCCCGGTGAAGGACCCCGGACTTTATGTTATCGACTACGCAGACCAGCGAACGGCGCCGTTCCCCATCTCCAACGACGCTTACGCGAACATCTGGCAGGACAGCCTCGACCATCACCTTGCCGCGCAGATGGATCATGTGTCCGTTCGAGAAGGCTACCGCGTGTGGCACGCAGCTTCACATCTGGATGATGGCCGTATGGCGCCAGTGGTCGGGGAGCAATTCGACGGCTGGAATCAGGCAACGGCAACAGACGGGAAGTACAAAGGCGGCGATCACATTCCCGGGATGAACGTGGGCGGCTGGTACGATGCCGGCGACTTCGACCTCGAGGAGCCCGCGCAACTGAGCGTGATCCAGAGTCTGGCGCTAGCGTATCGCGAATTCCATCTCGATTACGACGAGCTTAGCGTAGATGAAGGCGCCCGTGAGGTTGAGATGCACCGTCCTGATGGCGTGCCGGATACGGTCGAGCAAGTCAAGCACGGGGCGTTGCTCATCCTGGCACAGTTCCACAACATTGGTCACGCGATTCGCGGCACTCACGAACCAGACCTGCGGCAATAT
>JADGNP010000423.1 GCA_017883425.1 Candidatus Sulfotelmatobacter sp.
TAGTTGGCATTATATCATTTTGTTGTACTTATTTCATGAGGTAATACCTACTGTCCTGAGTATTACTAACAATAGGATGGTTGGAACATACAGACTGAGAGATTACCCCGCGTCGAAACAAAAGCCCCCGGAATCCCGAGGGCTTGAGTTCCGCAGAACGCGAGTTCTAGTTCACCGTAATGCTCACCGGAGCCGACGGAATTCCGTTCGCCACGACTTCGAGCGTGCTGGCACCCGACTCCATGGTTGCGGGCACGTCGAAATTCGTCGAAACAATGGCCGATCCCGTGGCGACCGCCATCGTGCTGTGGTTGTGGGTTTTAGCGTAGAAGACGTGGCCGGTGCTGTTGTTCGTGATCCGCACCAGCGGATAATTCGTCGCGGTCTCAAACTCGTCCCCAAAGGCGGCTGCCTGCGAAAGCCCATTGAATTGTGTACCGGAGATTTTGTAGGTGGATCCGCGAGTCACGCTCGCAGCAACCGATGCGATGGTCGGCGCCCACCCGGCTTCATAGGTTCCCGTTGGGTTGTAGACTTCCGTGCCGCCAACCAGCACCTGCCCCGTCGGCAGCATCATCAAACTGCCCGGAGTCGCCAGCGTGGGATTCAGGTTCACCCCGTCCCACTCGTAGGACGAGAAAAGGCCTTCCACCAGTACGTTGCCGCTGGGCAGCAGCACTGCGAACGAATCACCCGCGTTGTCGCCATTCGGAAAGTCGGGGCCCACGGTCCACGTCTTCGTCTTCGTATCGTAGATTGCCGTGTGTCCCGCCCCGCTGGTGGTGTTGGAATAGGATCCTGTGGCGAACACCGTGCCGTCGGGACGCAGAATGGCAGGACCGATTTCTCCCGGCGGGTAATAGCACAGCGTGCCTCCGGGGCCATAGGGGATGCAACCGAAGGGCGAGGGCGAGTGCAGATCGACAATGGTGCTGCCCGCCGTCGTCCAGGTTTTGGTGGACGACACGTACCGCTCCGAGTGCGGAGCTCTTTTCACGTCCATGGTGAGAATCGAGCCGTCGGGCAACAGGGTCCAGCCCTCTTCGGCGTTGAAATCGTTCTTGCCGGTTCCCGGCAGCACGGTCCAGGTCAGGGTCTTGGGATTCAGGATCGCCATGCTTTTGGTCAGCTTGTTCCCGACCATGTAGGTGCCATTGGGCAACACCACCGACGGCGAATCCCCGATGTATTGCCAGCTGGCTGGAGGCGGAAGGTTCGTCCATTTGTTCGCCCTGGGATCGTAGATCGCCCCCAGATTCGTCAGCGTGAAAAAGCCATTCAGGTATTCGCCCCCGGTGATCACGACGCGCCCGTCGGCGAGCACCGCGGAAGCGAAGGCATCCGGCACGTATCCGGTAGGCAGGTTCGCCAACTTCTTCCAAGTTCCGTTGACGTAGCTCCCCGTGTTATCGGGAGTGAGCTTGTACCAGTCGGACTCGGCGTTGCCTTGACACATGACCGTGCCATCGGTCAGTTGAAAGCAGACCCCCGCCCCGTCTGGCGGCTGGTGAGCCAGGCGCTGAATGGTTTGGGCAAGGGCAACGCCGGAAACCGCAAGCCAGAGGAAAGCCGCTGGGAGAAGAAATTTCTTGGGCAAGGACACACTCCTTCTTTCTTCGGACTGGAAATCGGAACAACCAAGAATTCGCCTCGGAAGGATACAACAGTTGCACCGGAAAGGGAGCCTTTCCTGCAGAATTAACCCGTTCTTTACAAATCCCGCGGGCAGGTGCCGCCCCCGGAGCAGACCGGGACGGATGCCATGCCCACAACCGACAACTGTGGATGACCCGCTAGTCTACCGTGTGTTTCGCCGTGTATCCGTCGCGCGCGACGACGTCGATTTTAACGTCTTTGCCCTTTTGGTCTTTTACCTTCAGCGGGCCGCCATCGGGTCCCACCACCTGAACTTTCAGCTTGCGGTACGTGCCATCGAGCTTCGAGTTGGTGGGGGCATAGGAAATCGTGTACTGGTTGCGAATGTCGTTGGAAATGTCTCCAAACAGTTCCGGTAGCTCTCCCTGAAAACGCGGGAAGTAGGCTCGGCCTCCGGTCATGGCCGCGAACGTTCTCATCTCATTGTCGCCTTGCAGGTAGTCCATGTGCCCGACCGGGATCCCCATGCCGTGCGTGTAGCCGCAGCGATGCGTCTCGCAATACTCCCGCAGGATGAATCCCACGCTGATCGGAAAGATGCTCACATCCTTCGTGTCCTTGATCTTCTTCGTGATCTTGTCTAGCGTGAGCTTGCTGAATGTATCGATCCCCGTGGTCACCAGAATGACGTACTTCTTCCCTTCCACGCGGTCCAGGCGATCCAGCGTGTCATACAATGCGTCGAAAAGATTCGTCTCGGCGAATCCCGGGATGCGCAACTGGTTCAACGCTCCGTACACGGCTTTCTTGTCTTGCGTGAAATCGACCAGGATGTGCGGCTGCATGTCGTAGTACGCCACCGCCACCCAGTCGTCCTTCTTTAGACTGTTGGCGAATGCGTACGAAGCTTGCAGGGCTTGCACCATGAATGTGTAGCTGGTCGAGGCAAACTCCACCAACAGCACGGCCGTGATCGGCGCCTGCGACACATTGAAATGCGTCACTTGCTGCGGTACGCCGTCTTCGAGAATGCGGAAATTGCCCTGCTTCAGCCCGGGAATAAACTGCCCGTCTTTGGTCGTGACCAGCACGTCCACATTGACCAGCGGCACGTTCACCTTCAGCGAATAGTCGGGCATGTCCTCGACCTTTTTCGGAGTGACCGGCGGAGGTGGCGGAGGAGCGTCTTCGGCCTTCTTCTTTGGGATTGCGTACGGACCCACGTTGTCGGTGGGACCACCCGCTTCGGCGGGGACGTCCTGCTTGGGCTTGCCGTTGTCCGGCGTTTGCGACGCCGGCGTCTGACTCTGCTGGTCCTGCGCCGTGACTGGCAGAGAACCGCAGAGCAGAGCCAGCAAGATGACCAAAGTGATGCTTGGCCGGGTCCCGCTTCTGCTCTCTAAAGTCTTATCTTTGTGACGATTAAACATGGTGAACCCCGAAAAGCCTCTGTGCTAGTATAGACGCAAGGATTCGCAATTGGGATGTTTGCCCGGTCCCAGATCTTTCCCCCTTCCTGGCAACGAGTCGCAGTTGGTCTGAGTCTAATCTGTAGAGGGACCTGTTGGCGGGTTCCGTGTCGGGGCATTACATGAGAAAAGTGGTTCTTGCGCTTCTCGTCTTAGGTCTATCCCTACCCACAGTACTCCTGGCCGCCCAAACCTCGCAGCCGACCATCCCGGTGGACCAGATCCACCCCGGCATGCGTGGCTACGCCCTCACCGTATTTCAGGGTATTAAGCCCGAATCCATGGACGTGGAAGTACTCGGCGTTCTGCACAACGTGAACGGACCGAAGGGCGATATCATCCTGATCCGGCTGCACGGGACGAAGGTGGAATACACGGGCGTCGTCGCGGGCATGAGCGGCAGCCCAGTGTACCTCGATGGCAAGCTCGCGGGCGCACTCGCATTCCGTATCGGCGAGTTCTCGAAAGAGCCGATCGCCGGAGTCACCCCGATCGCCGACATGCTCGAAATCAATGCACTCGACAAGTCGCCGGCCGAAGAGGCCGCGGCGACCAAGCTCGGCGTAGCCAACGCCGCCGGAAAAACCGCGGCCCCGGGCGACGGAAGCACACTCCTGACTTCCACCCAGGATTTCGCCAATTACCTCAGGCCCATCGACACGCCCCTGGTCTTCAACGGATTCTCCGAAGACACCGTGCGCCGCTTCGCCTTACAGTTCGCCTCCGCCGGCGTCGTTCCGGTGATGGGCGCAGGCTCGGTCAGCGGAGACAAACAACCGGAGCCGCTCGAAGCCGGTTCGGCCGTCAGCGCGATTCTGGTGCGCGGCGATATGGACATCGCGGCCACCTGCACCGTTACTTACATCGATCCCCAGCGCCTGCTGGCCTGTGGACATCCTCTGCTGCAGTTCGGCTCCGTCGATCTGCCCATGAACAAGGCGCAGGTGCTGGCCACGCTGCCCTCACCGCTGAACGCCTTCAAGATCGTCAACACCACTGAGCAAGCGGGAGTCTTTGTGCAGGATCGCCACACCGGCATCCTGGGCGTCTTCAACAAACAGCCCGACATGATTCCGGTGACGCTGACCATCCACGGCGGAAGCGGCGCGCCACAAAAAGACTTCCACTACGAGGTGCTCAATAACCCGCGCCTGAGTCCCGTGGCCATCATGGCAACCGTCTTCAACGCCCTGCATGGCGTAAACGAATACGGCGAAGAAATCACCTATCGCCTCACCGGCAGCATCAACGTCAAGGGCTTTCCCGAAGTTGGGCTCAGGAACATGTTTGTCCCGGCGGAGAACGGGCAGCCCGCCGCCATGGCCGCCGCACTTTCGCTCGGCGAGCGCTTCGGACGCATTTACGACAATCCTTACAACGCGCCGGCTGTGAAGAGCGTGAAGCTCGATTTCGACCTGGTCCGCGAACGCCGCTGGGCACGGCTGGAAAGCGCCCGCACCGACGTAAGCGAAGCCCGTCCCGGCGATCAGATCATTGTCGAAACCGTGCTCGCTCCCTACCGCGGCGAGCGCGTCGTGCGCCAGATTCCGGTGAAGATTCCCACCTCAGCCAGCAAGGGAACCTTGCGCATTCTGGTGAGTGACGGCGAAACTCTCGATCGCGTGGGCCGTACCAATCCGGCCTTCGGCCGCAAACTCGACCTCGCGTCCACCATTGCGCTGCTCAACAAAGAGCACGCCAACAATCGCCTCTACGTTTCCCTGCTGGAAGCCGATCCGGAGGCCCGCGTCGCCGACAAAGTCATGCCCACGTTGCCCATCTCGGTGATGAATGTGATGGAAGGCATGCGCGGCAACCAGGAGATGATCGTCAGCGGAGAATCCAGCGTCGACGAAACCGCGACGCCCCCGCTGGACTACGTGGTGAGCGGCGCGCA
>JADGNP010000424.1 GCA_017883425.1 Candidatus Sulfotelmatobacter sp.
GTGGGTGCCGAGGTCCGGTCCGTGAAGACCGGCGATCGCGTGGCTTGGACCGGACTGCTGGGATCGTATGCCGAGTATGCGGCCGTGCCCGCAGACAAGTTGGTGCCGATACCGGCAGGAGTGACAGACCAGCAGGCCGCGGCAGCCATGCTGCAGGGCATGACTGCGCACTATCTCTCGCATGACACCTATCCCCTGAAACGCGGCGAGACGGCCTTGGTACACGCGGCGGCCGGAGGCGTAGGCCTGCTGTTGGTGCAGATGGCGCACAACGTTGGCGCGCGCGTGATTGCTACAGTCTCGACCGACGAGAAAGCGAAGCTGGCCCGCGCAGCGGGCGCGGACGAAGTTATTCTCTACACGCAATCCGATTTTGAAGCCGACACCAAACGCCTGACCGCCGGCAAAGGCGTTGACGTCGTTTATGATTCGGTCGGAAAGACCACGTTTGAAAAGGGACTGAATCTCCTGCGGCCCCGTGGCATGATGGTGCTCTTTGGCGGATCCAGTGGCGCAGTGCCCGCGTTTGATCCAATCGTTCTTACCCAGAAAGGATCATTATTTCTGACTCGTCCTTCGCTGGGGAACTACACTGCGACGCGGGAAGAGCTGATGACGCGCTCGGGCGCGGTGTTTGGCATGATGGCCGCCGGCAAACTAAAGTTGCGGATCGAACATACGTATCCGCTGGCCGAGGCGCAGCGAGCCCATCGCGATCTGGAAGAGCGAAAGACGACGGGGAAGTTGTTGCTGATCCCGTAGGGTTTTGGTAGCGCCGCCGTCCCGGCGGCTGTCGCGGCGGGCGTCCTCGCCCGCCGCTGCGTGGGCGAGACGCCCACGCGACAGCCGGCAAGATGCCGGCGCTACTCGAGGAACAACATGAAAGCAATTCGCGTGCAGCACACGGGCGGGCCGGAGGTGATGGAGCTAACCGACGTCCCCGTTCCGCAGCCGAAGCCCACCGAGGCGTTGGTGCAGGTCTCGGTTGCGGGCGTGAACTCGATTGATGGCCACTTCCGCGATGGAAGTCTGCGCACACCGCTGCCGTTTATTCCCGGGCAGGAAGGCGCGGGGGTGGTGTCGGCGGTCGGCGCACAGGCGAGAACGGTGAAGGTCGGCGACCGCGTGGCATGGAGCGGCGCGTTGGGTTCCTACGCTGCCTACGTCGCGGCGTCAGCGGACAGCCTGGTGCCGGTGCCCGCGACGGTAACGGACCAGCAAGCCGCCGCGGCGATGATGCACGGACTGACCGCGCACTATCTGGTGAACGACGCGCACAAACTGAAAGCGGGCGAGACCGCGCTGGTGCATGCGGCTGCCGGCGGCGTCGGACTGCTCCTGGTGCAGATGGCGCGCATTATCGGGGCGCGGGTAATTGGCACGGCTTCGAGCCAGGCGAAAGCCACGTTGGCCCGCGAAGCGGGCGCGGATGAAGTGATCATCTTCACCCAGCAGGATTTTGAAGCCGAAGTGAAGCGTCTGACCGGCGGCAAGGGCGTCGACGTGGTCTACGACGGTGTAGGCAAGGCGACGTTTGAAAAAAACTTGAACGTCATGCGACTGCGCGGGATGCTGGTGCTCTACGGCATGTCGAGCGGGCCGGTGCCGCCGGTCGATCCGGCCAAGCTGTCGGAGAAAGGGTCGCTCTACATGGCGCGCACCACGCTGGCGCACTTCACCGCTACGCGCGAGGAACTGTTGGCGCGCACGGGCGCGCTTTTTGGGATGATCGCGGACGGCAAGCTCAAGCTGCGGATTGCGAAGACCTATCCGCTGGCGGAAGCGCCGCAGGCGCATCGCGACATGGAAGCGCGCAAGATCGCGGGGAAGCTGCTGCTGATCCCGTGAAGGTGGGGGCAGGTGTGTGGGGACAGCCGCCCTCGGCTGTCCCGCCGAGCGAAGCTCGGCGGAGAGATCGAGGACAGAGTTTCTTTTTGAGCTTTCGAAGAGGCTGCGCTGGGCCGGACAGCCGAGGGCGGCTGTCCCCACACATATGCGGTAACACTTCCAATTGTGGCCCGCGGTGGGAGCTACTTTGACTGTCGCTTGCGGGTGTAATCGCGGGCATATTCCCGCACGCTCTGTCCCGGCAGCAGTCTCGCATCGTCAATCGGCTTCCCTGCCACCATCTCCAGCGGCACCACCCCGGCCCACGTGGGGAATGCGTAGTCTTCCTCGTCGTCGATGGGCGGGCCGACGCGAACTTTCGCCGAAAACTCTTCGATGGGCACGCGCAGCACCGACGTGGCTTTGAGTTCGCGTTCGTTGGGCTGGCGTGAGTCATCCCATCGGCCGGGCAGAATGTGCTCCGACAGAATTCGCAGGGCTGCCAGCTTTTCTTCCCGATCATCCACCAGCGTGGCCTTCCCGAGAATCACCACCGAGCGGTAGTTCATGGAGTGATTGAAAACCGACCGCGCGAGCACGAGTCCGTCGAGCAAAGTGACGGTGATGCAGACGGGCGCGCCGTCGTTCATCGGCATCTGCATCTGGCGCAGCATGCGACTGGCGGCGGAGCCGTGAATGTAGAGGCTGGCGTCCCTGCGGCCGTACGAGGTCGGGATCACGAACGGCTGGCCGTCGACGACGAACCCGGCGTGGCAAAGAAATCCTTCGTCCAGGATGCGGTATACGGCCTCGCGATCGTAGACGGCACGATCGGCTTCGCGCACGAGACGAGTCCGCGCGGTCGGCATTTGAGTTTCAGACATTGGGGAACGAGCTCCGGGCAAGCGCCAAGGATGGGTAAAGAAAAGTGTAACACCGGGCCTCAGACCTCGGGCCCTTAGACCTCACGCCTCTGACTTCTGCACTGCGCCTTGTCTTTCGATTATCCCGCGTTGCGTCAGGGGCTGCCCATCACGCCCACGGTCGGGCTTGTGTTTCGTTCTGACCTCGGACCTCAGACCTCGAACCCCCATTCCACCTTCCAGCTTTGAATCTCAGGCGCTACGGTTCGTCTTAGGTCGAGGTCTGAGGTCCGAGGTCGGACGCCCGAAGTTGGTACCGATTCTCGCGATAGACGCGCGTGAACAGAATCCCGACGATCACCAGCACGATCGGAGTGAACGCGCTGGCCTCCGGGCCCACCGTGCCGCCGGTGAGCCAGCGCGGTCCGTTGAAAGCGGAGCCGAACAGATTGTGATAGGGCGCGATGCCGCTATCGGCCACGCCATAGAAAAACGTCTGGCCCCAATCCCATCCCGCGTGAAATCCGACGGCCCACCAGAGATTGCCGGTGCGGCGCAGGAACAGACAGAACAGCAAGCCGAAGAGCACCACCGAGAGCAGTCCGAACGTACTTTCTCCCGGGTTCCCCCTGTGGGCCAGACCGAACAGCGCGGAGAGCAGAACCGCCGAGGGCCAGAATCCCATACCGGTGGTGAGCGTGAACTGAAGGTATCCGCGGAAAGAAAACTCCTCGGCCAGGCCGACGATCACAAACGTCGCACCCCAGGCGGCGGTCGCGGACGCGATGGTGCTCCCGTGAATGGCCAGGCCGGTGAGATGGAAGCCGTGAAACGCGAAGATTCCCAGCAGACAGCCGCTGATCGACAGGAACCCAACCAGTGTGCCAATCCAGAGATCTTTTCGGAATGCGGACCGAAACGGCAGGCCATATTCGCCATACTTGCGGCGTTCGATCCGCGCCATGATGAGCGCCGCGATCGACGGGATGAGAAAAAGTGCTCCTTCGGAAATGCTGAGTCCGAGAGGGGTGAAGCCGGAGACGCCAATGCTGACCTGGGCTCCAGTGCCGCCTTTGCCTAGCACGCGCATCAGCACGAACGGGATCGCGATGGCCAGCGCAGTGGCCGCGACCAGTGCCAGGAAAATGAGCACCCGCCAGCCGGCGCGAATGCCGTTGGGTCCGCGGAAGATCGTGTTTGGCGGCGGTGGCACCGGTGGGACAGGAGGTGGCGGCGGAAGGAGAATTTCCGACTTTTCCATCGTAGGGCAGCCTTTCGAACTCGGGATCAGTGCTGCGCTTCCCCCTCAGTCTACGCAAAGGCGTGCGTCGAGGTTCCGGGCTTAATGGGTAGCGCCGGCATCTTGCCGGCTGGCGCGAGAGCCCGCCCTGAGCTTGTCGAAGGGGCGTCTCGCTCTCGCATGCGGGGGCGGGACGCCCCCGCGACAGCGGCGCTACCTCGAGCCGCCCGCGAAATTCAGGTGCGACAATCCCGGCGAATGATCTACCAGTTCAGCTTCATCGCGAACTGGAACTGACGCGGGTCGTAAGCAGCGGTGGGCTGTCCGGCAATGCTGAACAGCGGGCTGACGGCGGCCACGTTCATCTTGTTGGCGATGTTGAACACGTCGGCGATCAGATCCATGTTGAAGCGCTCGCCGAAGTAGATCTTCTTGGAAACGCGTATGTCGTCGAAGACCGTCCAGGGCGTGATCCCCGCGTTGCGGCCCAGGTTGCCGTCGAGCTGCAGCAGGGTCGGGACGGTTCCGGAAGCAATGAAGCCGTTAATGCAAGGCTCCTGCAGCGTCCCGGTCGGCGAATACTTGGACTTATAGACGGTACCGCAGGCGGGATCGACAGTGGTATTGGGGCGGCCGGTAAGAGAGGACAGTTGGAGATTGTCCTGGTTGCCGGTGACGATGTTGAACGGCCGTCCTGAGGAAATTTCGATCACCGGGGCGAAGGTCCAGTCGCTCAGCAACTTCCTTCCGAAGTTACCGCTGAGCTTGCCGGTCTGGTAGACGGCGCTGAAGACAAAACGCTGGCGCTGATCGAACAGTGACGAAGAGCGATCAAAGGCCGGATAGTAGCTGTCCTGCGGCGTGAGCGTGGACTGCAGGTCGGTGGAGTCGTCAATCGAGTGCGACCAGGTATAGGACGCCAGCATTTCGTAGTGGTTGCTGAAACGCTTGCGCAGATTTGCCGTGAGCCCGTGATAGATGGAACTGCCGTTGGAGTAGTTGGCATCCATGTCGCCGAAGGGGACGCAG
>JADGNP010000425.1 GCA_017883425.1 Candidatus Sulfotelmatobacter sp.
GTGTGGTTCCCGATGGTGTTACCTTCGTTGTAAATCCGTTTCGCAAGGCCAGAAAACTTGTCCGCTTGGATGCCGATCAGAAAAAAAGTTGCAGTCGCGTGCTTCTCCTTGAGCACGTCGAGAATCTTCGGAGTCCACTCGGGGTCAGGGCCGTCGTCAAACGTGAGCGCAACCTTGTTCGCGCTATAGCCATAGCGTCCCACGCGGTAAGGCTCCGGCAGGGTCTGGAAGACCTCGTCGGTGATTAGTTTGCTGTTGGAATCGATGGTCAGATCACGAGTGCCATGAGCGGGCTTGTCTTCGATGCGCAGGATCTCGCCCTGACCCTCCATGTCCACATCGGCTCCGGGCGGGACGTCTCGCAGTTTGTCGGTTGCGCCGGCGTCCCCGGGCAGGTCCCAGATCCTCCAGAGGGAGCGGTCTTCGCTGCCGAGCCGCCAGAGGGCGAATGTCTGGATACCAAGCATCTGCGCCGATCGCATGTGATTCAGTGCAGTTACCGCATCCAGGAACCAGATGTCGTGCCGCAGGCCGAGTTCGTCGAGGTAGCTGAAGTGCGGATTCATGGCGTCATCATCAAAGTTGACGTCCTCCTCGGAATCGCGCGCGGCCAACCACGCCTCCTGAACGCTGGCGGTGGTGTCGTGGACCTCTGGAGGCAGGCTCCCTCTTTTGGGTTTCAGCACCCAGTCATAGCCATAGTTCGCGACGGCGCAGATGATTTTTTCCTGGGGGATGACGCTCTTGGCAAAAGTCAGGTTCTGGACGAACCAGTCTTGCGAGGCCACCGGGCCGGACGCGGCCCCGGGATAGTGCTCGTCGTAGTTCATGAGCACGACTCCATCGGACGCCGCCGCGACCGCAGGATAGTCGTATTCGCCATTGTGCGGAGGAACCGCCACGTAGAGCTTCATGCCGCGAGCGTGCAGATCGCCGGATAATTCTTTCAGCAGTGAAACGTAGCCAGGCTGGCCGCTGGCGGGAAAGGCTTCGAAGTCGACCATGAGGCCCTTATAGTGGCCGGACGAAAGAAACAGTGCAGTCTGCTGGCGGAAGAGCGCCCGCGCACTGGGGTTGTTCAAGAAACCAACGATGTCTCCCGCCCAGTTGGAGCCGTCGAAATTGTTCACCATGGGGAAGACTTCCATCCCAGGGTCTTCCGCCTTCAGGAAGGGCATCACCCGGTCGTCGACCGGAAGAACTGTGCTGCCTTGCACAACATCAAAGAACTTATTCGTTTGTTCGTCGATGCTTTGGAGTCGTCCACCGGCGGTGAGCACGTGCAGCCAGTCGGGATAAAGAATGTCGATCTGGTGGGCGAAAGCGCGCAGTGACGAGAAGCTGGCCGCGTCCCAAGGCACATAGAAGGCGGCGCGAATTCCTTCTCCCTGATTCAGCGTGACTTGCGATGCGGCCAGTTTGGACTTGCGGTGAGAGCGGGCGGCGAGTTTCTTTTGACGGTCGCGGGCCTTCTCCTTTTCGCTCTCTTTAAGGGCCTTGAAGGCGCGCTTCTGCGGGGAGAAGAGGAGTTCCGGCAGGGGCTCATCGCGTAGCGCGGTGAAGACGAAGAAAATGATCAATGCGGAAACGAAGACGGCCGACACGTCGATCAGGCGCCGTAGGCGTTTCCACCGAGCACGTCGCGGATCATAAAAGACTGGCTGAGCCATGGAGGAGTAACTGTTTATCGTATGCCGCGGGCGGTACACGGTCAATTCTCGAGGAGGCAGGGTGCGGTTGGCTGCTCTGGGTCATGCGATGCACTTTCCGGGCTCCGGGATTGCCGCAAACGCGCTATGATTCGCAGCGTGCGGGAACTGGTGCGGCCGGGGTTCGTACGAAAGCAGGCGCGGTTCTTTGTTGCGGCGAGCCTGGCGGCCCTGGGCCTGCGCCTGCTGTTGGTTGTGCGCTTTCCGGGGGTGGTGGACGACTCCCGGTTTTACGCCAACATCGCGGAGAACTGGCTGCAGCACGGCGTCTACGGCATCACGGACTCCGGCGTGATCCTGCCGACGCTCTCGCGGCTGCCGGGATATCCCGCGTTTCTGGCGGTGATCTTCACGCTGTTCGGAATCGAGAATTTCCGGGCGGTCCTGCTGGTGCAGGTGCTGTTCGACCTGGCGACGTGCTTCCTGATTGCGGACCTGGCGCGGCGCCTGTTTTCCGGGCGAGCCGCGCAGGTGGCGTTCCTTTTGGCGGCGCTCTGTCCGTTTCTAGCCAACTATGCGGCCGCGGCTCTGACGGAGACGCTGGAGATTTTCTTCACCGCGCTGGCCCTTGACTTGGCCTTCCGCGGGCTGGGAGTGGGCGAGACGGAGACGCAAACGGCTTCCCCACGCGCTCACCTTAGCATGGTCTGGCTCGGGTGCGGAGTCTCTGTTGGAGCCGCGATTCTGCTTCGGCCCGACGGCGGGATTTTACTGGCGGCGATCGGTGGATATCTGCTGTGGCTGCTTGTGTGCAGCTTGCGAACGGGGCGAGACGGAGCGCGCTTCAGCCCCCGAACGATCATTTGGGCGGGAGTGCTGGTCGCCGTGGGAGCCACTGCGCCGCTGGTTCCCTGGACCCTGCGGAATCTGCACACGCTGCACCGCTTCGAGCCTCTGGCTCCGCGCTATGCGACCGACTCTGACGACATGGTCATGAACGGCTTCAATCGCTGGGTCAGGACCTGGATCGCCGACTACGTCTCGGTGCAGGAGATTTACTGGAGCGTCCCCGGATCGGACATGGACATTACGCGGCTACCGCGGCGGGCCTTCGATTCCGAGCAGCAGAGGGAACGCACCAGCGAACTGCTGGCCGACTATAACCGCGACCACGACATGACTCCGGAATTCGATGCCCGCTTCGCTGCCCTGGCGGCGGAGCGTGTTCACGCCGCGCCGTTCCGGTATTACGCTTGGCTTCCAGCAGTGCGCATCGCGGACATGTGGCTGCGTCCGCGAACGGAACTGTTTCCTTCGGATCCCCGCTGGTGGGAGTTCAACGACGACGGCCGCTGGCTCGCAGTCAGCCTTGGTTTCGGCCTGGTGAACCTCGCATATGTCGCGCTGGCGATCGTTGGACTGATCCGCGGGCGCGAATTTTTTGGCATCGGACTATTTGTTTTGTTTCTGTTTCTGCGTTCCGCATTTCTCGGGAGCCTGGAGAATCCCGAGCCCCGCTATACGCTGGAATGCTATCCCGCGGTCATAGTTCTTGCCGCGGCGCTCTTCCACCCGCGTGCATAACCTCCCAAATCTGGAAGTGTCATATGTGACATGGCGTATTCAAACGTTTCAAGAACCTCCAAAGTACTGCAAATTCAGCTTGAAAGTTACGGCCCAACAGTTGCACAATAGCGCCCCATAAGGTCCCCAGGGTCTCAATCGGTATCTTCTCATTCCTGGGCAGGAACAATGAGACGTAGCACCCTCGTGGGTGAAGGAGATTCTATGCGTTCTGGCGTACGTGCAGGAACTCGGTTGCTTGGTTTTTTCCTCGCTATCGGCACTTTGGTCTATGCCCAGACGGGTACCACTTCGCTGCGGGGAACTGTCTCCGACGCCAAAGGCGCTGTGCTGCCGGGCGCGACGGTGACGGTTAACGATCCCCAGACCGGGTACTCGCGCGGCACCAAGACCGATGGCCAGGGCGTCTACCAGCTCCTGCAATTGCCACCGGCCACTTACACCGTCACGGTGAACGGGAGCGGTTTTGCCCTGATGAAGCGGGAGGGGGTCCAGCTCCTGGTGAGTGTTCCCTCCACATTGGATTTCACATTGCAGGTGCAAGGCCAAGTCGTGACCGTGGAAGTGACGGGCGAAGCCACCCATGTCAATACCACGGACGCCACCATCGGAAACGCATTCAGCAGCCGGCAGATCATCGATCTGCCGTTTGAGGGGCGTAATCCGGTGGAGATGCTCAGCCTGCAGCCGGGGGTTACTTATACCGGACCCCAATCCAATACGATCGACACCACGATCGATACCCGCAACGGGGCGGTCAACGGCGGACGCAGTGACCAGGCCAATGTCACGCTGGATGGCGTCGACAACAACGATCAGAATAACGGATTTGCCTTTGTGGGAGCCCTGCGTTCCACGCTGGATTCAGTCGAAGAGTTCCGCGTTACCACCTCGAACTCCAACGCAGATGCGGGACGGTCGTCGGGCGCGCAGGTCTCGTTGATTACCAAGAGCGGAACTAACTCTTGGCATGGCAGCGCTTACGAATACAACCGTTCCAATATTGGCGAGGCGAACGATTGGTTCAACGAGCAAGCTCAGCTTTCCTCCGGGTTGCCCAACAAGCCGCCCCATCTGGTCCGGAACACCTTTGGAGCGTCGCTTGGAGGACCCATCAAGAAGGACAAGCTGTTCTTCTTCGCGAATTGGGAAACCCAGCGCACGCACGAGAGCACGCAGAGCACACGCGTGGTGCCTACCGACAGCCTTCGCGCGGGGGTCGTGAAATATCTCTGCGATGTGGGCATCACCGATCCGAACTGCATTGAGAGCAACACTGGCAACAACGGCGCCAGCGTGTCGATCGGTCCGACCCCGGGAGTGGATTCGTCGCAGTTCCTGTTGGCGACTATGACGCCGGGGACGCTGGCGCTGCTCGATCCCAACTGTAGCGGCAACGGCACCTGCCCACTGGGGCCAGGGGCGAATCCCGCTCTTATCGATCCTGCGAACGGAATCTTTAGTGCTTATCCTCACTCCAACACCAACGCGGCAGTGGGCGCGGACGGCTTCAACTTTGGAGGCTATACCTTCTCGGCGTCGACTCCGGTAACACTCAATACCTACATTGCCAAAGTCGATTACAACATTAATGGGAACCACCGTGTGTTCGTCCGGGGCAATCTGCAGGGCGACAAGATCGCGGATGCGCCTCAATTTCCTGGGCTGCCGCCAACCCTGTCGGATGTCGTTACAAGCAAGGGGCTGGCCGCGGGGTACAC
>JADGNP010000426.1 GCA_017883425.1 Candidatus Sulfotelmatobacter sp.
CTTAGTCTTCGAATCTACATTCCGTGTCCAGCCGATTGCAAATCGGGTGAAGCATCGAGAGCGGTTGCGGTGTACAAAATCCAAGACGCGCGAAAACTTCGCTCACCCTTTCCTAGTGAAAGAGAAGCTGTTAAGATGTTCTTGCGAAGTTTTCCTTTGTTTTCTACTCGGCCGTCGGCGCGGATCACCCTGACGACGCAAGACGGTTTTCAGAAGGCTTAGCGCCAGTGCGAGTAGGCGACAGCAAGACCGGCAGATATGGCTACATCAGCCGATGACCTTTCCCGTTGCTGCATCTCTACAATGTTGAGAGCTTCCTAGCTCAGACGCTCAGACCGCAATTCTGCAATGGGTTGTCGGCCTTGGGGCAGTGGTGCCCGCGCCCGACAGTCGTGCCGTGGGAAATGGCCCGAAAGTGCCTAAATGGTCTCTTGTGGTCTCTTGAATCAAGCGCTATTCGAAAATGCCGCGCAACTCTGAACTTATATGCGGACCGAGTTTCTCTTTTCCAGTCAGGCTTTGCGAAGGTGCCTGCGTCGCGACTTCCCTGTTGCGTTCGATTGGCCAGACAGGAACCGGCGAAGGAATTTCTTCTTTCAGGTGCCACAGACCATCCCGATTGACAGCAACTTCCTGGAGATTGCTTCGGATTTCCTGGAGCCATCCCATGCTGGCAAGGCTGACCTTGTTTCCATGAACAGGGCGGTCTTTCGGCTGGCGCTCGGCAATCATTGGGTATAGCTCTTTAAATCGTTTCGGCGCTCCCCGCAGCAAATCTCGTATTAACTCGGTGAATTTGACAGAAGGCTTATTGGATTCGTTGCCATCAAAAGGGCTGGGGAGTGGTGCAGTTGAAGTGTCCAGTTGAAGAGGACGGTTCGTGTCATCCGGTCCGCTTCCAATGACATCATGTGGGCGTCCATTGTTGGAACATGCACCCGTCATGGGGAATTGTGGTTGCTCGCGGATTTCAATGCTTTCGCCACCGGCGGCGGAAGGAGGCTGACAGTCAGATCCTGTCAGTAGAGGTTTGGCTAAATACGAAGTGCGGGGAGTACTGCCCTCACAATGTGCACTTCCTGCGCTCTCCGAATCAGCGCCGACCTGGCACAGGGCTGCCAAGGGGGCTTCTTCTGTCAACAACTTAACAATTTCGGCGTCAAAACCAGATGCGATCAGAGTTCTAAGATCGTCCTCTAATGCCCGCCAGTTCCTTCGACACATAGGCTTAGGAAGGTGGCTGCCATGCGTGGCTACCGAATTCTCTGTTCTTCTTGAGTCAGCATTATTGGGCTCTAGGAGAACATCATGACCGTGAGCCGATTCGTAGCCGTCTGAAAACGGGAGTCGCCGTATGCCTCTAGAAAGGCCGCCAGCAAAGGAATAAGGAGACTCTACTGCGATGTGCGACGATGTGGTCAAGAAAATTTCTCGCACGATGCGGACGTATCGCTATTGGAGTGAGAATGGAACGCTCACTCACGCGTTCTTCTTCTAAGAGCGATAAAAAAAATCAATTGGACGGACAAAAGCTGCGGCTTTAGCTTTCTGAGGATTGAGATTCAGCCCCAGCGGCGGACTACGCGGGAACTGCACTTTGTTACCCGGGAGTGCATTCTTCCGACGCCCAGAAGCTTTCGGGGCAATCTCTCTGGGCGGATCGGGATGAAGCTTGCCGGTTTTCTGCTATTGCTCTCGGGATGGGGAATTGTTGTCTCCACCTTGCCACTGCTGCCGTCTTTGCCGATCCGTGCTGCATTCGCCCTGGCAGGGATGGCCGTGGAACTGATCGGACTGACTCTGGTCGTGCGCTCTCATCGGGTTCAAAAAGGATAATGGGTTGGCGGCTCTTTCTTCCCTTTCCGAAACTTCCGCAACACTATGCCTTGTCCTGATTCTGCTGGTTCCACTGGCGGGAGCCGGGCTAGCGCTGGTCAATACCGGACTCGCGCGGTCACGTAGTGCCGCGCACGTCATGCTGGCCTCGCTTTGCGTCTTTGCCGTTGCCGCGATCGTATATGTCATCTTCGGATTTTCCTGGCAGGGAGCTCCGGGTCGGCCTGCGCACGTCCTCATGATAGGAGGCAGAGCGTGGAGCTGGCTCGCAGCCGAGCCCTTTTTTCTGCGTGGCCTGCGGCTTGACCTGTCGCCTGCGTCGCTGCTGTTGCTTTTGCAGATGTTCAGCGTAGGCCTGGCCGCGATGATCCCGCTGGGTGCCGGGGCGGAGCGCTGGAAGTTGGGTGCCTCGTGCGCCTCCACGATTCTGCTAGCGGGCTGGACCTATCCGCTGTTTGCCCATTGGGTGTGGAGCGAAGGCTGGCTGGCGCAACTCGGTTCGATGTACGGGCTGGGACAAGGCTTCGTGGACAGCGGTGGGGCTGGGACGATTCAAGTGATGGGCGGATTGAGCGCGTTGTCCATCGCCTGGATTCTCGGCCCGCGTCGCGGAAAATATTCGTCCGAGGGAGGGCCTGCCGCCATTCCCGCCCACAATGTCGTGCAGGTTCTGGCCGGTTGCCTAATTGCCTGGGTGGGATGGCTCGGTCTGAATTCTGCCGGCGCGATTTTATTCAATCACGGTGAGCCGTCAGCCGTGGTGTTGATTGCGGTAAACACGACGCTCTCGGCGGCGGCTTCGGGGTTAACGGCAGCCATCGTTACGCGGTTCCGGTTTGGCCGGCCGGATGCATCTTTAGCAGCCAACGGGTGGATGGCGGGTCTGGTCGCCAGCAGTGCAGCGGCTGCATTCCTGAAGCCCCCGACCGCCATCCTTGCAGGTGCAGTTGCGGGTGCGCTCGTGGTCTTTGCCATCGACCTTATTGAGGTTCGCCTCACCATCGATGACCCTGGCGGGGCGATTTCAGTACACGCCATTGCCGGCCTCTGGGGTCTGCTCTCCGTTGCTCTTTTATCGGATGCGGGAGCCGGATCCAGCGGACAATGGCTGGCGCAACTGATCGGCATCGCGACCCTGCTGGGCTTCATTCTTCCTTTAACGCACGGCCTGAACTGGCTGATCGGTCACGTGTACCCGCATCGCGTGGACGCGGAAGGTGAGTGGCAGGGGATGGATCTCCACGAACTTGGCGCCGGTGCGTACCCTGAATTTGTCGTCCACAGCGACGAATTCACCCAGCGTTAAGTCGTCATTCTCCGCCGAACCAGATCGCCATAGTGGATGCCACCCACCCCGCCGGAGTACTAAACCGCGAATCCAGAACAAGCCTACGAAACGATTGTTAAGGTGCGTAACGCGTGAAGACAAAATCGCGAGAAGCCTTCGCGTGGCAGGGAGAGCAAGTCTTGAGTAGCGCCTCGTCGCCAGCTTTGCCATCTGTGTTGAAGTGCCCGAACCCCCAGCCGCCCGTCGCCGCGTACTTTTTCGAGTCCTTGACCATGAACTGAATGTTTGTGGGAGGGCCGGGAACGAAAGATTGTTCGCGGCCAAAGACCTTGTTGTTCTCCTCCGACGGGATGTGACTGTAGTGCAAAGCGGCGATGATTGCACCGTCGGGAAAGGGGAGCTTCTGTTCGCGGTACGCCTTGATCGCTACATCGTTGCCCAAAACAGCGGCGAAACTGTGGAGGTTGCCTTCTTCGTGGGCCACGGAGATTAGCCTCCAGTCGCGGTATCCTGACGGAATTTTGGTCACGTAGACTGGGGCGGAATTCTGAGCTTCCTGTCCGGACGCGGGGACCATGTAGGCGATAACGCTAGCCAGCGTTGCCACTGCAACCAGCAAAAAAGCGATCCGTCTCATAGCTGCTCCTTCGCATATATGCGTAAGTCCACACGTTCTCTTGCCTAGGATCGAAGCAGTACGCCGCTGATGGGAATCATCAACTACCAAGATTCGGGTCGTCACCAAATTTCACTTGCGAAAAAAGTTACTACCAATCGGCTTTGAACTTTGTAGAGATTTGTAAATGAGGTCCAGCAGAATTGATAGGTGGCGCCCCACTCGGAGCGTTCCGCCGCAATTGACGAAATCAAGGCCATAACGCTTATTGAGGGGTTTTGAGCGTAATGGCGATATTTCAACAGTTGCCGAACCAGAAGCGTTCTCCTCGGGATCCCCCCAAGTTCCCCTTAGCTCCAGATTCGCCTGCTTTTAGGCTCAGTGCGGAACAAATCGAAAATCGCGAATGATTGCCGACTGATTTCTTGAAGGCGTCCCCTTGAAGCACCAGAGATTGATGCCTACTGGGGCGGCGGTTTGCGGAATGTTGGTCGTGTTCGAAGAATAGGTTTCGGTCTTGATGACATCGGCAACAGATCCCATTGGATGAACGCCATTCATTAGCGTGAACACGACGCGATCGGATCTCCACTCCATCCTTGCCGTAGTAAGGTTTCCACCGCTGACTTGGAAGTTGTCTTCCCAGCTGGAAACGCCATTCGGCTTGCGGTTTCCCGTGGATGGATAAACTGTAAAGTCGGCATCACAGCCGTGACAAGTCTTGTTCCACTGGGAAAATTCAATATCAATTTCGTTCTCTGCGTCGGCGCCAATGTGGTGAGTGGGCCCATAGGTGAAGAGTCCGAGCACCGTTGTCTGATCCATGTTGTAGACGTCGCCCTGGATAACCCACTGGTACGTCCCAAATCCCATATTGTCGGTCGTAAACAACTCCGCGGCAGTCCATTTTCCCTCGCGCTTGGCGATCTGGAGATGTAGATATCCGTCGGGGTTGAAATCGACATTAGCCGGATTCCCGGGAGCGACGCCTGCCATACCACCGCTGGTGACTTTCCAGGTATGTCCAGCCCATCTGATCGTCTGGGCCTGGACGCACTGAAACGCAGTGAGCAGAATGCTGCAGATCGTCATTCGAATGAATAGTGTGTTCGCCATCATTCTTTGTTCTTTCATTTCGCGTGTGCGGCGATTTCAACAGCCACAGGCGATAGCGCTCAGTGACTCCAATGAGTGTAACGGGGATTTATC
>JADGNP010000427.1 GCA_017883425.1 Candidatus Sulfotelmatobacter sp.
ATTCTGGCTGGCGGCCTGGGCACGCGCATCAGTGAGGAAAGCCATTTGCGTCCCAAGCCCATGATAGAAATCGGAGGCATGCCTATCCTCTGGCACTTGATGAAGATTTACTCCGCGAGCGGGGTACATGAGTTCGTGATCTGTTGTGGATATATGGGATACATGATCAAGAGTTACTTCGCAAACTATTTCCTCCACGTGTCCGATGTGACCTTTGACGTGGCCAACAATCGTATGGAAGTTCTGCAGAACGGCGCCGAGCCCTGGAAGGTAACCCTGGTGGACACTGGCAGCGACACCATGACCGGCGGCCGTCTAAAGCGGGTGCGCAAGTACCTTGGCGATGAAGAGTTTTTCTTTACCTACGGGGATGGCCTGGCGGATATTAACCTGAAATGTCTCCTCGACTTCCATCGCCGGCAACAGGTGCTGGCGACGGTAACCTCGGTGCAGCCGCCCGGCCGTTTTGGAGCCTTGGTTACAGACGGAACGCGGGTCCGCAGCTTCAAGGAGAAGCCCGAGGGCGGCGGCACGATCAATGGTGGTTTCTTCGTGCTCTCCCCTAAGGTCATCGATGAAATCGAAGGGGACAACACGGTCTGGGAAGCTGAGCCTTTGGAGCGGCTGGCCCGAGAAGGCCAACTGGCGGCGTATCCCCACCCAGGCTTCTGGCATCCCATGGACACTTTGCGCGACAAGAATCAGCTCGAGGCCTTGTGGAACTCGGGCAAGGCACCGTGGAAAGTCTGGAATGACTCCCGAATTCTGGCGTAACAAACGCGTCTTGCTCACGGGACACACCGGCTTTAAGGGGAGCTGGCTCTCATTGTGGCTCCAGAGCCTGGGAGCGGAGCTGGTCGGCTACTCGCTTTCGCCACCAACGGATCCGAGTCTCTACATTCTGGCTGAGGTTGGACAAAGCATGCAATCGATCTGCGGGGATATTCGTGACCTGCATCATCTGAGTCGTGTGTTCGCCGCATTCCGGCCTCAAATCGTATTCCACTTGGCAGCCCAGTCGCTGGTGCGCCGCTCGTATGCCGATCCGGTTGGCACGTTCTCGACCAATGTACTTGGGACCGCACATGTTTTGGAAGCGGTGCGCTGTGCCACCACTGTGCAGGCGGTGGTGATCGTCACCACCGACAAGTGCTACGAGAACCTCGAACAGCCGCGAGCCTTTCGCGAGACCGACCGTCTCGGAGGTTTCGACCCTTACTCCAGCAGCAAAGCCGCTGCCGAGTTGGTTACGACTGCTTTTCGCCAATCCTTCTTCGGCTCTGCGGAACCAGGCTCAAAGCCGGCAGTTGCCACGGCTCGCGCCGGCAATGTCATCGGCGGGGGAGACTGGGCTGCGGACCGGCTGGTGCCGGACGTCATGAGGGCCGCTATGGACGGGGGAGAGCTCTTGATTCGAAATCCTCATGCGGTGCGTCCCTGGCAACACGTGCTGGATCCGTTGTACGGATATCTGATGCTCGCAGAGAAACTGTGCGATTCGCCTCGTTTTTCGCAAGCCTGGAATTTTGGGCCTGACCAAGCGGATGCGTTATCGGTTGCAGCGATTCTGGATCACATTTGCAGCTTATGGGGACCCGGTATCGCCTGGCGGTTAGACGGTGCCGACCATCCTCATGAGGCGGGGCAGCTGAGACTGGACTGCACTAAGGCTAAAAAGGAACTGGGATGGACTCCTCAGTGGAATCTAAATCTTGCGTTGGAGGCTACCGTTAGATGGTACAAAGCTTATCAGTCCCATCAGGACACGCGCTGGCTCACCCAGGAACAGATACAGTCGTTCCAGACCAGAGTGACCAGACCGGCGCTTTCCCAGGTGTAAGCTCGGCCTCTTGCCGCTTCTGCGGCTCGTGGCTGCGGCATACCTTCGTAGATTTGGGTATGTCTCCCCTTTCGAATGCCTATCTCCGGCCGGAGCAACTGAACCAAATGGAACCCTTCTATCCGCTCTGTGTTCGGGTGTGTGGGCAGTGTTTTCTTGTGCAACTTGCGGAGTTTGAGCAGCCGGAGAAGATTTTTGGAGACTATGCCTATTTCTCATCCTACTCGGAATCGTGGCTGCGCCACGCGCGCCAATATTGTGAGCGTATGGTCGACGAGCTCCACTTGAATCAACGCAGTCTGGTGCTGGAGATCGCTAGCAACGACGGTTACCTCTTGCAGTACTTCCGAGCTCGAAATGTTCCGGTGCTCGGCATCGAACCTGCCCAAAATGTTGCCCGAGCAGCCCAAGAAAAGGGAATTCCCACGCTGACGAAGTTTTTTGGCGAGCAGACTGCGCGCGAATTCGCAGCTGCACAGCAGGCGGATCTGATCGTCGGCAACAATGTTCTGGCCCACGTTCCAGATTTGCTGGACTTCGTTGCGGGCTTAAAGGTGGCATTGAAACCACAGGGAACCATAACCCTCGAGTTTCCGCATTTGCTTCGTCTCATCGCAGGCAATCAATTCGATACTATCTACCACGAGCATTTTTCCTACTTTTCTTTTCTTACGGTGGAAGACATTCTTCGCCGCCAAGGTCTCGCGGTCTTCGATGTGGAGGAACTTTCTACCCATGGAGGTTCGCTGCGCTTGTTTGTTTGTCATGCAGAAAATAATGTCACTCAAACGATCCGCGTCTCGCAACTCAAACAGAAGGAACTGGAGGCTGGTATACGCAATCTTGACACCTATACCAGCTTTGGAGAAAAAGTGCGCGAGACCAAACGGTCCCTTCTGGAACTCTGCAGTGCAATTAAGCGTTCGGGCAAATCTTTGGTGGCGTACGGAGCACCGGCAAAAGGAAATACTCTGCTCAACTATTGTGGGATCGGTAGGGATTTCCTGGATTATACGGTCGATCTCAGCCCGCACAAGCAGAAGCGTTTTCTGCCCGGCACACACGTCCCTATTTACCACCCGGACAGGCTCCGGCAGACTCGTCCCGATTACGTATTGGTTCTGCCCTGGAACCTGCGGCAAGAGATTCTCACTCAAATCGGCTATATCCGGGAATGGGGCGGGCGCTTTGTGATTCCGATTCCAAAGGCTGAAGTAGTCGAGTGAAATTCAACGAGATTCCATTGCAAGGGGCATATCTGATTGAGCCCGAACCGGTGGCCGACCAACGCGGATTCTTCGCTCGTACCTGGTGCGCGGACGAGTTTCGACGGCACGGGTTAAATGCACACTTGGCTCAGTGCAGCGTGTCATTTAACGTCCGGCGCGGCACGCTCCGCGGAATGCACTATCAAAATGAGCCTTATTCAGAAGCCAAAGTGGTGCGTTGTTGCGCAGGGGCCATTTATGACGTCCTACTCGACCTTCGGTCCGCGTCACTAACTTACTTGCGGTGGTATGCAACGGAACTGAGCGCAACCAATCACCGCATGCTTTACGTCCCTGAGGGGTTTGCGCATGGATTCCAGACACTTCTAGACGACTGTGAAGTGTTTTATCAGATCTCCCGGCCTTACAGTCCGGAACACGCGCGCGGAGTCCGCTGGGACGACCCGCTTTGTGCAATCGAGTGGCCAGATCGAAATCCAATCCTGTCGCCGAAAGATAGTGCATTTCCCTATCTCCAATCATGAACAGAGTTCTCGTAACTGGTGCGAGCGGTTTTGTCGGGCGTCAGTGCCTGCCTCTGCTCCTCGAGCAAGGATATGAAGTTCACAGTCTGTGTAGAGACCCAGGGCGCTGCCCAATTTCTGACGTTTCTTGGCACCGGAACGACTTGCTGCAACCCGGATGCGCCGGTGAGTTGCTCCGCCAGCTTCGCCCCCAATACCTTCTGCACCTTGCCTGGTACGCTGTTCCGGGAAAATTCTGGGAAGCACGCGAGAATCTCGAATGGCTGCGCGCCAGCCTGGAATTGTTAGCGGCGTTTACAGACAACGGAGGATGCCGATTGGTTGCCGCGGGCACATGTGCCGAGTACGACTGGAACGCGGGCGAATGCAGCGAAGATACCACTCCGCTTCTTCCCACTACTCTGTACGGGACGTCGAAACACGCCTTGGAACGGATCGTGCATTCTTACAAGGCGCAAAGCGGACTGAGTTCTGCCTGGGGAAGAATATTTTTCTTGTACGGCCCGTACGAGCATCCTTCGCGGCTGGTCGCTTACGTGGTGCAGTCGCTTCTGAAGGGCGAACCAGCATTCTGTTCGGATGGTCTGCAGGTCCGCGATTTTATGCATGTCAACGATGTGGCCTCAGCTTTTGTCTCGCTGTTAGCCAGCGAGGTTCAGGGTCCTGTGAATATTGCATCAGGCAATCCCGTATCGGTGCGGCAAGTTTTGGATGAAATCGGGCAACAGACCGGCAGGCCGGACCTAGTACGTCGAGGAGCACGCCCGGCGCGGCCCGAACCTGCCCGCATTTGGGCGGATGTTCGAAGATTACAAGAAGAGGTCGGCTGCCTCCCGCGTTACGATCTCCCGGGTGGCATCCGGCAGACCATCGAATGGTGGCGCCATTCTTTGGATCGCGACCAATGCCTTACCTCTGGCGCGGCTGGGCAATGAACCGTCTGCAGAATCTCAGGATCGGGTATATTCCAGTGAATCCTTCGTTCGCCGCGCCGGGAGACCGGCGTCGCTTCTGTTACTACGCGGCCAAGCGCGATCTCCAGTTCGAGATCGCTCGCCCATCCGAGACCTACGACATCGTCATACTTACGCAATCCGCCGATATTAGTCTCTGGAACCGCTATCCTCGCGGACGTACGAAAATCGTATTCGACTTCATCGATTCGTACCTTTCGATCCCCAAGTTTGATCCGAAAGGTTTGTTACGCGGGTTCTCGAAATTTGCGACCGGCCAGAATCGCAGGCTGTTGCTGAATTACAAGCATGGTCTCGAGCAGATGTGCCGGCGTGCGGATGCCGTTATCTGCAGCACCCAGGACCAAAAGCGAAGAATTGTGTCACTCTGTCCCAAGGT
>JADGNP010000428.1 GCA_017883425.1 Candidatus Sulfotelmatobacter sp.
CGCGGAGCTCACGAGCAAGGCCGATTCGGTTATGCGGTCGGTGAACGCGATAACATCGGCGTTGCAGCACGAGATGGTGGCGTCGGGAGGAATCCGCGACCTGCGCAACACGATCGCCGCGACGAATCGCCTGGTGAACGACTTCGCGTCGATCGCCGCCGAGCAGTCGCGGCAGTTGAGCGCGACGATGACATCGCTGAGGAGAGCGACGGGAGCGATCGATCCGGCCAAGGTGGATTCGACGATCAACAACTTCCGCACGGCGAGCGCGAACATGGCAGCGATGAGCGCGGACCTCAAGGCGACGTCCGGAAAGCTCGACGCGATTCTCGCCAAGGTCGACAGCGGGCCGGGCAGCGCGGCGATGTTGATCAACGATCCCGGCGCGTACAACGACGTGCGCGGATTGCTGCAGCGGATGGATTCGCTGCTGGCGGACATCAAGAAGAATCCGAAGCGTTACATCAACGTCAAGATTTTCTAGCGGCCGCGGGCTTGGGCCGATGCACGCGCGGAGGCGGTTGTCCAAGCTGCCACCGCACTCTGAATCCGATCGCCACGATCACGAGCAGGATGCATAGCTCGACGTAAGCCTTCTCGCCGTCGAAGAAGTCGATCGGCGCGTCCTTGAGCGTCGGGTCGGTGAGAATCCCGTGGACGTAGAAGAGTGCCGCCGTCGCATATGCCGTGAAGTGCAGCGTCTTCCACTTCTTTCGTCCGAGCTCGCGCCTCTAGTAGGAAGTGAGCACTACAAAAACGAGGGAGTAGAGCGAGAGCGCCCCCAGAACATTGATCCACGGCTGCTTTGGCGCGTTCACCGGAAACAGAATGTCCAGAAAGGTGAATTTCGCCGTGGACGAGAAGAGGATGATCAGCGGATGGATCGATGCGATCGTCAGCGCGATGTAGGCCGTCCAGTTGTGGATCTTGAACGTATTGATGCGCCGGTGCGGCCAGCTGCGGACGGGATTGTACTTCACCGCCATCACGAGCCCGATCAGGATGGTGAACGTGAGCAGCGTCATCGCTGCAAGGCCGAAGTAGCTCGAGAGCTCGATTGCGGTCATGAAGATTGAAGATTCCCATAGCAAAAAGGCCGGCGCGGGAATCCGCGCCGGCCTTTTTTCTACCGTGGCGGCAGGCAGTTAGGTCAGAAACTGTACCGCAGCGACAGCTGTATCTGATAATTGTTAAATGTGGCGTTCGGGTCGACCGTCCATGGCGAGTTGAGGTTGTTGACGTTGTTCACCACTGAGACTGGCACGTTGTAGTTGTAGAGCGAGGTGTTGATCGGCCCTGGCGTTTTTCCGGCAACCTGGAGCACCGCAAGGTTGTTGAACGAACCGAGGACCGGAAGCTGGAGCTGGCCCCACTCCTTGTTGAGCAGGTTCAGGAAGTTGAACACATCCAGCTGAAGGGTGAATCGCTGTCCCCCAAACTCCGGAAGCGTCTGGCGGAGCGAGGCGTCCATTCTCTTCTGGAATGGCGAAGTGCAGCTGTTGCGCTTCATGATGTGTCCGCGCTGCGAATTGAGGCACGGCTGCATGGAGATGAACCTGTCCAGCGTGGCGGCAATGGCAGGGTTGGGCACGAAGCTGGCGCCCGATCCGGTTCCGATACGAATCTCATTCAGATCCGTCGCATTGCGTGGCACGTAGATGGGATCATTTCCGCCGATGCCATCGCCGTTGATGTCGTTGTTCGTCGTGTAAAGAAACGGTGAGCTGGAAACACCTTCAAAGTAGAAGCTGACGTCGGTTTGATTCTTGATCCACGGCGCGGTGAAAGTACCGTAGGCAATGATCCGATGGGGGCGTTGAAAATTCGAAATCTCCGCATCGTTGGGGTCGTTCTCGAGACCCGAGAACTGCCGTCCAAAGCGCCAGTTGGAGATTGCACGGTCGGAGGTCAACGACTGCACGTCGCGGGACTGCGTATACGTGTACGCCGCCGTCGCCTGGAACGCACGGTTGAACCGCTTGCTTAGCTGGCCGGTGAGCGTGTAGTTGTAACCCGCGTTGGCGTTGGTGAGCATGATGGCGCCTTCGCTGAAGTTCACGGCAGGCGAACCGATGGTCTTGATGCGTCTCTCGGTGGTGTTCGTGACGGTGCCGTTCGCAACAATCGTATCTGCATACAGGATGCGGCCATTCACATCGGTGTAAGGCGCGCCGTTCACGATCCGCGGACCGATCAAATTCAGGTCGCGGACGTACAAGCCGTGGATATCCTTCCGATAGAGGGCCTCGAAGGTGCCGACGAAGCCGCCCGGAAGCGTGTGATCGAACCCGAGTGACATGGTGAAGTTCTGCGGGTACTTGAAGTTCGGGTCGGTGACGTTGATACCGGCAGTCCCTGCTGCGCCGGGGACGGGCGCCGGCTGGCCGGCGCACGACTTTGGAAGCTGAGAAACGTCCGTGACGAACGCAGGTGTCGCGGCGCCCAGGCAAGCGACCGTCACGCCGCCGAGTCCTGTGCCCTGGTAGGCGTTACCGACGAGGATGTAAGGAACCTGTCCGGTGAAGACGCCAACGTTGCCGCGTATCTGTGTGGTCTGCGTACCTCCCACGTCCCAGTTGAATCCGAGGCGCGGCGACCAAAGCAGCTGTGTCTTTGGCTTCCAGTCCGTGCGGATATCCGGGGCCTGGGCTGTAACCAGGTCGTTCTGCTTCGGGGTGTCTAGGAACTGAGGAATGTCCAGTCGTAGCCCGCCAGTGATCGAGAAATTGTTCGTAGGGTTCCAGAGATCCTGCGCGTAGAGCGAGCTCTGCTGGCCGTTGAACCTGGCCGCGATATCGCCTCCGTTCGCATAGGAGAAAGCGTATCCGGAAGGGGTTCCGGCCGCGAGCGCCGCTATGGTCGGGAACGTGTAAGCTCCGTCCGCCGCGCCGCTCAGGAAGAAGTCGTAGATGAAGGTGTGCTCATAGCGGCCACCGACTGTAAACGTATGGGCTCCGAGGGGTATGCTGAGATTGTCAGACACCTCGAAAATCCTCTGCTGGAGGTCGTTCCCCGGCGAGAATCTCTCGCTGCCGACTGTCACCGCGACGGATGGAGTTGTGCCGCCGTTTGGCGTGACGCCAATGGAAATCTCCGGCGCGGTAACCGGTGTGGTGCGTATGTCTCGAATGGTGTTATAGCCGAAGAGGAGCTCGTTCGCCATTCCGTTCGCGCGGTTGTTGAACCACTGGGCCGCCAAGGAACGATTCTTCGAGTTTCCGACAAAAGAGTTGGATGTGAGGCGGATGCCCGAGCTCTGCGCAAGCACGCTTTGTGATAGGCCGAAGGTGTTCCGCGAGAAGGCGTCGCTCGTAGCAGTGTTGTCGAGCATTCGGAACGTGAGCCGGTTGCCGTCGTTGATCGAGTAATCCAGCCGCCCCATCAGGTTCCTGATTGGATTCGCGATGGGGAAAGGGCCAGTTGAGCCGACGTCGAACCTTGGAGCAAGGATGCTGGCGATCCTGTTGATGGAATCCAGGGAAACCGCAATGTTGTTCGTTCCGATGGTATTTGTCGTTGCATTCGCGACAGGCCCGCTGGTCGGATTGGTGCTCGACTTCCAATCGGCTGCGGCGAAGAAATGCAGCTTGTCCCTGATGATCGGTCCTCCAAACGTGAAGGCGTGCTGCCGGATGTCGAATCCGCTCGCCCGGATCACAGGGACATCGGCCGCCATTCCGGGCGTACGGAAGGCATAGGTCGCACCGCCCGAAAACGTGTTCGTCCCGCTCTTGGTGACCGCGTTGATCAGCATTCCGGCGAAGTTTCCGTATCGAACGTCAGTGGGGCTCAGAAGAACCTGGAACTCCTGCACCGCATCGACCGACATGATCCGGTTGCCGGAGGCCCCGCCCGGCGTCCCGTTCGTGCTGTTGAGATTGAAGCGATCGTTCTGATTCGCGCCGTCGACTGTAAAGTTGTTGAGCCGATTGAAGCCGCCTGCCGCGCTCGGGCCGCCTCCGGTGTTATTGGTAATGACCTGCGGCGTCAGCTTCACCAAGTCGGTGAAATCACGGTTCAGAGTCGGCACACGGCGGATCAGCGTGTCGCTTACAACCGTACCAACGCCTTGATGGCTCGGGCTGAAACCAGCCTGAGAAGCGGCGGTCCCGAGAGTGGTGACCTCGGTCAGCGTCACCGCCTGAGTCGAGAGCAGCATGTCAACACGCGTTGTCTGAGACAGAGTGACCATGACATCGTTCTGCACGACTGGCTGGAAGCCGATGCGGCGTACTTCAACCGTATACGGTCCGCCGACCTCGAGGCTTTGGATGAAATAGCGGCCGTTCTCGCGGGTCTGTGCCGACGTTGAGATACCGGTGGAGCGGTTGGTGATTCGCACAACCGCGCCCTCGACCGGTTGACCCCTGTCGCTGGTGATCACGCCGGTGACAGCACCGGTGGTGATGCCTTGCGCTGCCGTGGAGCGGATCGCGCAGAGAGACAAGACCGCGGCAACCGCGGCGACTGACAAACGGGCTCTCCTCATTAAGAAAACTCCTGACGGGGACGAAACGGGAAGTGCACAGTGGGTGTGGAACGAGGCGCAAAGTGGGGACTCGATAAACGGCGCCAGCAAGAACGGACAATACTACGGCCGGGTCATATGGCCGTGCAAGTTTCTTTTGTATCGACCTGATCACAAGATGGCCACCGCCTCACCTGGGCCGCGTTCCCATCAGGGTCAGATAGTATATCGGGATCCCAAACAGAATCGTCGCGAGAACGCCGAGGGTCGGCCATCGACTCGTCGGATCAAGAATCGCATTCCCGAGCAGCAGGACCGTGGCAAGTATGAAGAGGGCAGGAACCATGGGATACAAGGGAACCCTGAACGGCGGATGATATCCGGGTCGCCGCCGGAAGACGAAGACGGCGCCGACGGCCAGCGCGTAGAAGGGCACGATCGCGGTCACGAAGGTGTCGGCGAGCTGCTCAAAGG
>JADGNP010000429.1 GCA_017883425.1 Candidatus Sulfotelmatobacter sp.
AAGGGCAACGCACTGACGGACAAGAATTTCCTGATCTCGGCCCTGACTGATCCGATCGGCATAGATCAGCCGGCCATTTACTCATCCCGCTGGATCGAAGATGGGTCGTTCACCCGTTTGCAGAACGTCACCATCGGGTACACGTTTGACCTACCGAGATTCACCGGAACGGCCAGGAATTCCCGCGTTTATCTTTCGGGGGACAACCTTCTTCTCTTTACGGGCTACACGGGCTACGATCCGGAAGTGTTCACAGACGCCGGTCTGGCATCGCGTGGCATCGACTACCTGCATTATCCGCGTCCTCGTACGATCACGGGAGGTCTACGTGTTTCTTTCTAGAAAACCAAAAATGACGAAATCGCTCGGAGCGGCAACTGTCATTACGCTCCTGGCTCTGGCACCGGCTTGCACCGATCTGACGGAAGTCCCGACCAGTGCGATTACTCCGGAAAATTTCTACCAGAACGAAACCCAGGCAGTCGGTGGTCTCGCCTCCGTCTACGCGCAGCTGAAGACAAGTGGGGCTACCAGCAACTGGTACGAATCCAGCGAGATCAGCACGGACGAGATGGTCGTGCCGGTTCGCGGTAAGAATTGGTATGACAACGGCCAATGGCTGGACATTCACCGTCAGACCTTTACACCGACCACCACCGGCACGGGTGGCCTCATCAATCCAGCGTGGAACGATCTCTTCACCGGTATCGCGCGTGCCAACGTCGTGCTCAACGCGCTGACCAACGTGACGTTTGCGAGCAAGGCGACGGTCGTCGCGGAGCTCCGAACTCTCCGAGCGTACTTCTATTACATGCTGATGGACATGTTCGGCGGCGTGCCAATCGTCACCGACGTCGAGATCAAGGCTCGCGCGCAGAACACTCGCGACTCCGTCTTCAACTTCATTGTGGCAGAGTTGAACGCGGCGCGGCCGGACCTACCAGCAAAGTGGCCCGC
The DNA here is from genome assembly GCA_017883425.1 of Candidatus Sulfotelmatobacter sp. Taxonomy (GTDB): domain Bacteria; phylum Acidobacteriota; class Terriglobia; order Terriglobales; family Acidobacteriaceae; genus Sulfotelmatobacter. Next base: position 958 of record JADGNP010000429.1, read on the forward strand.
CGCCATGAATGGCCGGGTGACTCAGGGCGCGGCGGATGCCATCCTTGCCAGCATGTATCTGAACGCCGAGGTGTACACAGGCACCGTATCTGCGACCGGATTGACGAAGGGGACGGCTCACTGGCAGGACGCAATCACCACGGCGGATAAGATCATCAACTCGGGGAATTACTCCCTTACAACCGATGCGTCGACGGGTTGTACTCCCACCCCGGGCTGTGGATGGCGGAAGAACTTCACCGCGGACAATGCTTTCTCGCCTGAGATCATCATGGCTGTGCAGTACGCGGATATAGCCGGTCTCGGTAACAACATCCTGATGACGATGCTGCACTACAATCAGTATACGCCGTCACCCTGGAACGGTTTCGCGACGCTCGCGGAGACCTATTTCTCGTTCGATGCGTCCGACATTCGCCGGCAGGTCTTCCTGGAGGGACCGCAAATCAACCTGCAAACCGGCCAGCCGGCGACAGATCTTTCGGGAAATCCGCTCGTCTTTACTCCGGCCATTGGTGACAGTATAACGAGTGTGACCGAAGGGGCCGGAGTCCGGATTACGAAATGGCCCTTCGATCCTAACCACGTTGGGGCAGACGCCGGCAACAACTACGCGAACTTCCGGCTTGGCGAGATTTATCTGATCAAGGCCGAGGCAATGAACGAGCTCGGACAAACTGCTGCTGCGGCGGCGCTAATCAATTCTACGACGCGCGCCCGGGCATTCCCGACGACACCCAAGCCCTTTGCGACGACGCTGACCCAGGCGGCTTTGCGGGACTCGATTCTCAGCGAACGCCTCTTCGAGCTCATCGCCGAGGGAAAGCGCAGAACGGATTTGATTCGCATGAACAAGTACACTCAGCCGTGGTTTTGCTGCGGCGCACCGCTATTTGGCTACAAACCCGGTGCGGTTCCACCATATAAGATCCTGATGCCGATCCCGCAGACGCAGCTCGAGACCAACCCGCTGCTCAAGCAGAACCCGGGATACTGATTTCGTAGTTCCGAATTCTCACCATGGCCTGCTCCCACGTTGGGGGCAGGCCATGGTGCAACTAAACCTTTTTTCTTCTCCGTTCGCGGTCCTCCCGGGCCACGCACGCGTCGCTAGATACTTTCGTGGTGATTGTGGTCAATGTCATGAACCGGGCCTTGAGGCTAAGGCTTCGCTATCTGGTTTCCGCGCTGTGTCTCGCCGCCGGCTGCTCAGCACCGCACGATTCGAGGGAGACAGCTTCAACCGCCAAGGCCCCACCACCACCGGTCGACGGTCATCTCTTCACGCTGCTGCCTCCCAGCTACACCGGAATCACCTTCGAGAATCGCGTCGAGGACACACGCGAGCTGAACGTCTTCACTTACCGCAATTTCTATAACGGCGGCGGTGTGGCGACGGGCGACCTCACTGGAGATGGTCTGCCCGAGGTCATGCTCACCTCGAACCTTCATGGCAACCACCTCTACTTGAATGAGGGTCACTTCCACTTTCGGGACATAACCGAAGAGGCCGGCGTAGGAGGCAAGGGCTATTGGGCGACCGGCGTCACATTCGCCGACGTGAACGGCGATGGCCTGCTCGATATCTACGTCTGCTACGCCGGAAACATCGCCGGTGAGCGGAGAGCGAACGAGCTCTACATAAATCAGGGCCTCGACAGGAACGGTGTGCCGACCTTCAAGGAGATGGCGCAGGAGTACGGACTCGCCGACGAAGGATACTCGACCCAGGCCGCGTTTCTCGATTTCGACCACGACGGATGGCTGGACATGTATCTCGTCAACAATTCGTTCCGCCCCGTCGGCAGCTTCGGTTTGCGCAACATCCGGAACGTCCGCGACAAGCTCGGGGGACACAAGCTCTATCACAACGACGGGAATGGCCACTTCACCGATGTGAGTGAGAAGGCCGGCATCTACGGGAGCGAGATCGCGTTCGGACTTGGTGTGGTCGTGAGCGATGTGAATCGCGATGGGTGGCCCGACATCTACGTATCGAACGATTTCTTCGAGCGCGACTACCTCTATATCAACAACCACGATGGGACGTTCACCGAGGAGCTGCCGAAGGAGATGCCATACAGCAGCTACTTCTCGATGGGTGTCGACATCGCGGACATCAACAATGACGGGTGGCCGGACATCTATACCAGCGACATGCTTCCGGATGACGAGTACAGGCTCCGAACGACGTCAGCGTTCGAGGGCTGGGATGTCTACCAGGCGAAGGTGAAGAATGGCTTCCACTACCAGTTCATGCGCAACATGCTCCAGCTCAATAATGGCAATGGTACGTTCAGCGACATCGGCCAGATGGCGGGGGTTGCGCGCACGGACTGGAGCTGGAGCGCGCTGATTGCCGATTTCGATCTCGATGGCAACAAGGACATCTTCGTCACCAATGGCATCGCCAAGGACGTGACGTCTCAGGATTATGTCGCGTTCCTAGGGAACGACCAGACCATGAAGTCGATGACGAAGGGCGGTCGGGTAGATTTCAAGAAGCTCACCGACGCCATGACCTCGACCAAGCTCCAGCACTACGCGTTCCGGAACAATGGCGATCTGACCTTCACCAACGAGAGCGCAAACTGGGGCTTCAACACTCCGAGCTTCGCCAATGGCGCGGCGTACGCGGACCTGGACGGAAGCGGTGCGCTCGATCTGATCGTGAACAACGAGAACGACACTGCGTTCGTCTACCGCAACAACGCGCGCACGCTCACCAAAAACAACTATCTGCAGGTGAAGCTCGATGGCGAGGGCCACAACCGCTTCGCCGTTGGCGCGACCGTGACGCTGCAGAACGGGGAGCAGACTCAGTTTCAGGAGGTCAGTCCCACGCGCGGCTTCCAGTCGAGCATGGACTACGTCCTGACGTTTGGAACTGGTCGCGCCGATACGGTAAAAACCGTGACGGTCGGTTGGCCCGACGGACGCCAGAGCGTGCTGAAGAATGTGGCGGCGAATCAGCGTCTCACGATCAAGCAATCAGAGTCCACCGCCGCCAAGCCGGAGTTACCCAAGCCGGTCACCCGGCTCTTCAGCGACGTTACCGCGCAGACCGCGCTCGACTTCGTGCACCACGAGAACGACTTCGTCGATTTCGATCGTGAGCGATTAATGCCGAAGATGCTCTCGACCGAGGGACCGTACGTAGCCGTCGCCGACGTCAATGGCGACGGACTGGACGACATTTTCATCGCTGGAGCAAAGGATCAGCCGAGCAAGCTTTTCATTCAGCAGAAGGACGGGTCGTTCGTCAGCACGAACGAGAAGCTTTTCGAGCAAGACAAGATCTCCGAGGATATAAGCGCCGTGTTCTTCGACGCGAATGGGGACGGTTTCCCGGATCTCTACGTCGTCACCGGCGGAACAGAGTTCTCGCAGATGGCCCCGGCGTTAGAGGACCGCCTCTATCTGAACGACGGCAAGGGCAACTTCAGGAAAGCCGTGGGCGCGCTGCCGCCATTGTACCTGAGCGGATCGCGCGCGGCCGCCGCGGATTACGACGGCAATGGTACCATCGACCTCTTCGTCGGCGGCCGCTCGGTTCCCTGGAGTTACGGAGTCGATCCGCAGAGCGTTCTGCTCAAGAACGACGGCAAGGGCCACTTCACCGATGTCACCGACAAACTGGCTCCGGGACTCTCGCACGTCGGCATGGTTACCGACGCGATCTGGAGGGATGTAGATGGGGATGGCAAGCTGGACCTGGTCATCGTCGGCGAGTGGATGCCGATTACCATCTTCAAGAACATGGGCAACGGACGGCTCGAGAAGATGAAGGTCCCCGGCCTCGAGAACAGCAACGGCTGGTGGAACCGCATCATCGCGGGGGATTTCACGGGTAACGGCCGGGTGGATTTCATAGTGGGGAACCTTGGTCTCAACACACGCCTGAAGGCGACGCCGAAAGAGCCGGTGTCCATGTACGTCAAGGATTTTGCGCACACAGGATTCGTACAGCAGATC
>JADGNP010000430.1 GCA_017883425.1 Candidatus Sulfotelmatobacter sp.
CAGTTCCGACCTTCCCGAGCATCGTCACCGAGGCACCGAGCCGGGCAGCCGCCACCGCCTGGTTTGCGCCCTTACCTCCGGGGAAAGTCCGGAAGCTCACTCCGGCCACCGTTTCACCGGCAATCGGAATTCGTTGCGTAGCAGCTACCAGGTCAAGGTTGATGCTCCCGACAACAACGATCCGCTTCGCCATATGGATACCCAACTTCGCTTCTTGCCGGCTCTGCTGTTAGTCACGGCCGACCGGAGCGGTCGCGGCATCGTCACCTCGGAAATACTGGAGCCACCGCGACTGCGCCCAGCCCTACGAGAAAGAAAATGAACATCAGTGGTATGAGCTTTCGCGCACCCGGAGGGGCGCTGGCAAACTCTTTCCACACGAATACTCCCCAGATGGCGGAAATCATCGTAGCGCCCTGGCCGATTGCATACGACACCGCCGGGCCGATGACGTGCGCGTGTGAAGCAACGAAGTTCAGGACCGCGCCCGTGCACCAGATCATTCCGCCGATAATTCCCCACCAGTGCCAGGCGGCACGCCCTCTCCCGTAATCGGACATGCTCACCGGGGGGCCTCCCGTGAGCGGCCTCCGCATAAGGAAGTAATTCACTGGTACCGCACATACCGCAGTACCCAGAGCAAAGAAGAACGCCACGGTATAGGGACCGAGTGAGTGGTTTCCGGTAATCGCCTTGGCAACCAGGGGATAGAAGACGCCCATCAGCACGCCACACGCGAGGCTGATCTGAATGCCGCGTGCGCTCGGAGTCTTTCGTGTGGACTCGCGTCTGCGATAGGCCAGTGCGTCTACCACAATGGCGAGGACGACCAGAAGCACACCGCCAAACAGCAACAGGGGATTTCCTTGCGGGGAAATAAAGTAGTTCAGCAGTACGCCCACCACGAGGGCTAGTCCAATTCCGATTGGGAACGCGACGGCAAGGCCGGCAATGTCGATTGCGGCAACCAACAGGAGGTTTGCCACGTTGAAGACCACTCCGCCGAGCAGGGCGAAGATGATATGAGTTGCATCCGCACTGCCGATATTGCTGAGGAAGGAGAGTTCTCCCCCGCCAACACTGCCGAGCGTGAGCCCCCACAGAAGGCTCGCCGCAATGATGCCGATCACGTAATCCCAGTAGAAGAGTTGAAAGGCCCAGCCCGGCGTGAGTTTCATGGTATTCGCCCATGAACCCCAGCAAAACATGCTACCGATCATAAACAACAGCGCAATCCCGTACGCTTCCGGTTGATACATGGCCCTCCCCTGGATCGAATCCGCATGCGGATGGTTGGCGCAACTTGACGGCGCGAGCGATGGGTAGATCGCTCGCGCCGACCCCCTCAAGGTCTTAGAATACGAATTTCAATGCCACTTGCATGTGGCGCCCATTGCGAGCACCGGTAACATAGCCGAACTGACTTTCCGGATTGACTTGGCGGTCGTCGAACGTGTTGATGCCGGACCATTGGGTGTGGTTGAAGACGTTGAAGGCTTCCGCCCGGAACTGAAGCTCACGACCTTCCCCGAACAGGAGGAACGACTTGTTGAGGGACATATCCCAGTTGTTGATACCAGGACCGACGAGGCTGTTCCGGCGCTCGTTGCCGCGATGAACGGCGATGCCAGTATTCGGATCAGGCGCTGGATCCACATAGCAGTCGGTATTGAATTGACGCGTGAACGTGCGATTTCCCCGGGAAAGATTGCCGTTGCACGTGCGATCTGGAACGTCGCCCATAAAATCGAAGGAACTGGTGTAACCGTTCCATACCGTAGTGGGGGCTCCGGTTTCGAAGGTAGTGATGGTGTTGATTTGCCATCCGCCGACAGCCTCGCGGAGGAAGCGATTGGCAAGATGCCGTCCGGGTAATTCGTACATTAAGGCAGCGACGAAGCGGTTCGTGTGGTTCGCGTCGGATGGGCCGTAAGACCATTGGGGATGCCATTGACCGCCGAGCACTTGTACCCCACTCTCACCGCTCTCACCGAAGAACGTATCCATTTGCTTGGACCACGTGTAGGTGATGATGCTGGTGAGTCCGTGCCACCCCTGCGTTTTGAGTTGAGCGTTGAAGGCATGATAGTTGTTGCTGCGATTGTGGTGCACCGCGTTGATGGCTCCCCACCGGCCGGGAGCGATCGCGCTCAGCGGACGAGCATCCAGGAAATCGCCGTAGTAATCGAAGTATGTGCCCTCAGGTGGCAAGTTCAAATCGTACTGCGTGGTGAGCTTGGTGCCTTCCGACCCTACATAACCGATCGTCCCAACCGCCGATTTCCCGATCTGGTGCTGGATATCCAGACTCCATCGCTGAATGTAGGGCGTCACCGCGCTGTTCTTGTCGATGGTCTGCGGCTCCTGTCCCGGATAGAGTTGGCCGGCGTTGGTGCCCAGCGGTACGGGCCAAGTGCCCTTTTGAATGGAGACCGGCGCCGGAAACCCGTCACTCAAGGTGAAATAAGGTATGTTCGAATCCCCCGAGTAGGTGGGGGAATCGAAACTTACCCCACCGTATCCAGGCGAGTTCCAGAACATTTGGTCGAGAAACTTGAATCGCCCAGTCTCGTTGAAGATTCCGTAGCCGCTGCGGATGACCGTCTTGTCTGTCATTCGATACGCGACTCCGATGCGCGGGGCAAAATTGTTCTTGTCTGCCGGGTAAGGTGGATTGTGAGTGCCCGGAGTGAGGCCTGGCATGACCAATCTGTAGCCAGCATATGACGTATCAAGCACGCCCCAATAGTTGTCTACGCTGCGAGCTGGCACACCGACGTCGTAGCGGAGACCGAGATTCACACTCAGTTTGGGGGTCACATTCCACGAATCATTGAAGTACGCCGAGTACTCCGGCATGCGGAACCATAGACTGCCATCGCCCCCTGTCAGTGGGGTGCGTTGGTTCATATTGGCTACGTTGCCGGTTACAAACTCAGCCAGAGTATTCCACCCTGATCCGTCATTGCTGAGAGGACCACGGCCTGTGTAAGCCACGGTTTCTCCGCATCCGCCGCAATCGCCGCCGATGTTCATGGAGCGGATCACATCGTTGTCACGCTCATCCCGGCGCTGCCAATAAAAGCCGGCTTTCAGAGTGTGCTTCCCGATCGTTTTGGCTGCGTTGTCGGATAACTGGTAAATCGGGACATATTGATACCAATATTCGGTTGTCCCGAGGCCGAGCGAAGCAAAGAGCGGATCGGCGAAATTCACCGAAAATGTGCCGTCGTTCTTGATGCCGAGTTCGCTCAGGTCATAAGGGGTAAATCCGGCTCCGCCCGTCGACGTGTTCTGGAAGAGATCGGGAAGCCAGGTGGTTTGCATGAACTTGTTAATCTGCCCGGCCTGGTTGCTGGCGTTCTTGGCGCGGGTAAAACTGAAGTTCAGTTCGTTGCTGAAAGTAGAGCCGAACGTGTGGACCCAGTGCACCTGATAGGTGTTCGTCGTGTGAACGGGGCCATTGCCCAGGGCCAGCTCCGGGATCAAACCACCTTCGTGCAGCTTGGTTCCGTAATCGTGCGAGAAGCGGAAGTATAGGCTGTCGCGCTTCGTGAGGTTGTAGTCCGCGCGCGCGGTGTAGTTGTTGTTATCGATCCCGTCGGTCGTAGGACCAGACCAGTTATTGAGATCGGTCGCCACTGGCGAACTAAAGTTGGGACTGGGAAAGTGCGAGAGATATGCCAAGGCGATGGGATCAGGATTGGTGATGACATTGGTGGGGAAGGGCGAGCGGGTGAGGGTTCCGGTGTCGTAAGTGGATGGATCGTAGATTACATAGCGACAGTTGGCAGGTGCATTGGTCGAACCGTCGCATTGAGTCGGATCGACGGGAAAGCGCGTCAGCCACTCGCTGAAATCGCCGGTGCGCTCCAGAGCGGTCGGCACGTATGCGTGCATCGTGCCGTTGGAGCGGTAACGCAATTGCTCAAACGACGCGAAGAAGAACAGCTTGTTCTTTCCGTTAAAAACGTGGGGGATGTAGACGGGGCCGCCGACCGTGAATCCGTATTGGTTCTGGTGAAAAGGCGTGCGCGGGACGCCATACACGATCGAGTACGGATCATTGGCGTTCATGCCGGAATTCTGCAAGAAGTCGTACACAGTACCGTGCAACGCGTTGGTCCCTGACTTTGTGGTCAGGCTGATCTGGCCCACGTCGCGGCCGTATTCGGCAGAGTAGTTAATGACCTCGGCCTTGACCTCCTGAACGGCGTCCATGTTGACGTTGGTCACCGGTCCTTCGACCCAGTTGTCATTGTTGTTGAGACCGTCAATGTAGTAGCCGACACCATATTCGGTGCCGCCGACGTTCAGCTGTTTGGCTCCCGTGCTGGTGGCCGAAGCCAAACCCCACGCAATGCGGGAATTGTCGCTCGTGCCGCTGTTAAACATGGGCACGATCTGGGCATAATTCAAGAAGCTGCGCCCCTCGATGGGCAGGTCACGCACGAACTTGTTCTGGATAACTTCCGACACGTTTGCGTCGTCCGTCTTGACGAGTGCGGCCGCGCCAGTGACTTCCACGATCTGCTCGCTTTTGCCCATATTCAAGGCGAAGTTCACGCGCTGCGTCGTGCCATTTTCCAAAGAGACCGCGGTAGAGGCGGCTTTGGCAAAACCTTCCTTGATCACCTCGACTTTGTAGTGACCGGCGGTGAGATTGGGGAATTGATACTCACCGCTCCCATTTGTGGCACCTGTCCACTGGATGCCAGTATCCAGATTGTGCAGGGTCACCTTGGCGGCAGGAACCACGGCTCCCTGCGGGTCGGTCACCGTACCTAGAATGGTGCTGGTGATAACGACTTGTGCCAGTAACGCGGTTCCGGCGAGGACGCAGAAAGCTAACAGAAGCACACCATGGTTGCGACGCATGAGATTCCTCCTCCACGCCCAGTGCCGCAAGCTTCTCGGTGATGGCGGCG
>JADGNP010000431.1 GCA_017883425.1 Candidatus Sulfotelmatobacter sp.
GTCGAGCATCGATTCGGTACAATCAAGTCGCGGATGGGATCGACGCCAGATGAAAACACTCAAGCACGTCGGTACCGAAATGGCGCTACACGTCCTGGCCTACAACATGAAAAGGGTGATCAACATTCTGGCGTTGGTGGTTTGATGGGGGCGATCCGTGCATAGAATCGGGCGCCTGCCTGCCAATCCTAATCTCCGCGTTTTTTTACTCAGTCTGGAACCACAGCGGCATCCGGTTGTCTCGCATCGTATCAACCTTTATGCTAGGCGTGCCGGACGACCCGGATGAGGTAGGACCTCCGAGTTTTCGGATTGCCTCCGAGATTTCGTGGGATTTGAGCTAGCAGACCTGTTCGCCACCCACATCGAGTCTCCAATACTCGGCTGATCTATAGAACGTTTCTGCCTTGACGTCCGTCACCTCTGTGTTGGCCCGCTTCTTGCCGGGAAACATCCCGGTGAAAGCTTGCAAGCCATTCTATTGAGGAGCCCGCCGGAAACGTCAGGCACTTGTCACAACTCAATGAGGACCGCGATGAAACATCTGATTATCCCTCTATTGCTAGTAGGCAGCTTCGTTGCTTTAACGACGACGGAAGCGAGTGCCGTGGTATGCGCCGTCGGTGTTTACCGAGCGGGTTGCGTCGCCGCAGCTCCCGTCGTTGTTGCGCCACGTGCTGTCGTTGTCGCTCCACGTGCCGTTGTTGTCGCTCCGCGCCCTGTCGTTGTCGCTCCTGTTCGTCGCAGGGTTTACTGATAACTCGAACACGCTCGAAATACGCCGAACTTCGCGCCGAGGACGGCGCGATAGGGCGTTTGCGCGGACTTGAGCGACGGTTAGTGGTTAGCGTTCGACGCAAGAGGCCGCCACACGGACGGGGCTATCGCTTGCGTCAAAAAAATCGGAAGCGTCAAAAAAATCGGAACAGCGCCCTCGTGCCACTCGGGCAATTGCTCTGATTAACACTCGACCCCAGATCGCGTGGCGTGCTGTTCCAGAACAAAAATACTTTTCGATTTATGTTCTGCACCGTAGCATTGGCGCTATCGGCGCGACATATTTAGGCCGTTAGAGCTTGGACCTCGGCACTGCCTAACAGAGAGCACATGGCCGTATCGAGTTTACAACGCCGAACCGACGAGTCATCGAATATCGTAAGCTAACTTAAGGAAAGACCCAACTTGGAACTTGTGACGATATGAGCACTCAGAACATCGGTGGGCTAAATAGTTCGCAGGAGCGGTGGAAGGATCGATTCATATCCATACTTACGCTGGTGCTGATTCTGATGTTGTTTGTCTTTGCGCCTCTCCAAGCCGCCGGCATAACGGTTGTTGGCATAACAGTGTTTCAAGTACTCGGACTTGCCTCTGCGCTGGTGCTTATTGGTGGTGTGTTGTTCGTGTCGGCCAGTCCAATAGTCGCTGCAGCAATGATAGCAGCACTTGCTATGGCTGTCTGGGCGGCTTTTGCTCGGCTCACGGCGCCATCGAGCTTCGACGTTTATCTCCTCGCCGGTGCGTGGTTTATAATGAGTGTTGCTCTAATCTTCGTGGTCGGTCGCGCGGTGTTTGCTACGGGACGCGTCAATTATCATCGAATTGTTGGTGCCGTCCTGGTTTATTTGAGTATCGCCATGACGTTTGTCGCGCTTTTTACGTTCGTTGGCTTGCTTATCCCGAAAGCATTTTCTGGCATGCTGTTTGAAGACAGTCCAGCGCTCGCGAGCAATGTAATCTACTTCAGTTTTGTGACGCTAACTTCAACGGGTTATGGGGACATTTTCCCGGTACATCCAGTGGCACGCAGTCTTTGCAATTTTGAAACCATACTTGGTCAGCTCTATCCGGCCACCTTGCTCGCAAGGTTAGTATCCCTGGAGATCGAAGGTCGGCGCCGACGCCGCGCCACATCTGCTATTGGACGAAACGGTCGTTGCGGTGTAGCCACCGCATGTCCGTTGTCGGAGGGGAAGCTGAAAACATCGGGTCTTAGCCAGTATTTCCGGTTTTGACGCAGGCCGTGTGAAAACACCCTCAATGATCTGATTCTTCAGCGATTCGGCAGGGGGATTCGACGACGCGCTTTGTCGTTGGCGATGACCGCAGTCAGAGCACTTTTGTTTCCCGAGCGGTTGGATGATTATTTAGCCCAGGACAATCCCATCCGGGCGATCGATGTCTTTGTCGATGAGCTTGATCTGGCCAGGCTCGGCTTTGGCGGTCTTGAGCCGGAGGCGACGGGGGGCCGGCCTACCATCCGGCGACGCTGTTGAAGATTTACGTTTACGGATACCTCAATCGGGTAAGGTCGAGCCGGCGCCTCGAGCGGGAATGCCAGCGCAACATCAAGCTGGTCTGGCTGACCGGCCGCCTGATGCCGGACTTCAAGACCATTGCCGACTTCCGCAAGGACAATGGCGAGGCCATCAGCAAGGTTTGCCGTGAGTTCGTGGTGCTGTGCTGACGCCTTGAGCTGTTCAACGAAGCTGTCGTTGCGATCGACGGCAGCAAATTCAAGGCCGTCAACACGCGGGACCGGAACTTCACCCAGGCCAAGATGCAGCACCGTCTGGCGCAGATTGACGAGAGCATTGTCCGCTATCTCTCGCAGCCTGACAGCGCCGATCGCCAGGGGACGCAGTACCGGAGGCCAAGATCACCCGGCTCAACGAGAAGATTGCGACGCTGCGTCAGAAAATACAACCCTGAACGGTCTGAACAATTTGATGATGCAGACCGGGGACAAGCAGATCTCACTGCCGATTCCGATGCCCGCTCGACGGCCGCAAGTGGCCGGGGGGCAAGAATTGATTTGATCGGGCGCCTCGCGCATCCGATCGACCCGTTATTACCTCCCTGATCCATTGGACATTTCTTAGCTGCGGGCAAGTTTCTTGGTTGGCTTGTTTCGTGCGAGGTTAGAGCTGGAACGCGCTCCTGTTCCGCCCCAGGGCGCTTGATGCTGTATTTTTGGAAGAGGTCACTCATGAAGGATCAGCAGAAAACAATTTACCTGCTGCTTCTTGCAGTTCAAATAATCGGTGCGATTTTCGTCATGCGGCACGGATTGCCAGCCTTCAGAGAGCTGGGTAGCAATCCGGGCGAGCAACTTCCAGATAACGCTTACGAATATTTTACGACGGCCGGTGCGTTGCTCGTGATGCAAGCGGCGTATTGGTATCGTTTTTCGCGGGTTCGGATTCCATTTCAAGGTTCAAACGTATTGTTTAATCACTTGCTGCTGTTCTTTGGCCGTCTTACCTTCATTTTCGGTGGGGCACTATTCTCCGTGGTGTTGTTTAGACACCTTCCCGCAATCGACTCGAGTGTGAACATGTGGTTGATGGCGCGACGTGGACTTGTGTTCGTCATTACACTGTTCGCGCTGTTTTGCATGACGCTCGAACTGGAGCGATTGGGCCATGCGATAGGTAGTAACCAGCAGAGTTAACGAAATTCGGCATAGCTAATTCGAGTGGCGAGTATGGGCTTCGCTCGCATTCAAGAACTACGAATATGAAATCGTTCGATCCTCATCAAGCCAAGAGTAGCTCCGCCCCCGTGTCGAGCAGGATGCAATCCTGTTGTGAGGTCCTGGTCAGCACGGCGGCAGCCGGCGCCGTGGCGATGTTACACGGAGCACTTTCCGTTGCGGACGGAAAGAAAATGTTCACGGATCCTGCACACCAACGATTTACACTCTCACTTCATTGGCATGAGCCCCGGAGGCGGACTACAGCCCATTTTAGCTGAATGATGACAAGATCCGCGGCGGTTACGCATGTCTTGGCCCGTTGATCGCGGCGAGGAAGGCGGCGCGGGAAGCTCTGGGCCCGGTACCGGTGCTCGATGATGGTGACTACAGCAACGGTACCGCTCGGCGTGACGACGCGCGAGACCGGGTCGGAGCTGCAACTGCTGTTTCGGATGGGCTTCGACGCCACGACCTTTGGCAACCACGAATTCGACTTCGGGCCCGACGGGTTGGGAACGTCCATTGCGGTAGCCGCCAAGGCCGGACGGACGCCGCCGATCATCGCCATCGACCTCTCCAAAGACGACCCGACGCTCGTCGACCTGCAACGTCTGTCCCAAGAGGGCGTGCTTCGTCGCTATCTTGCGATTAAGCGCGGCGGCCGTCGCTTCGGCTTATTTGGGTTGCTGGGCAAGGATGCCGCCATCTACACCAGCGGCGGAGCGGCCTCGTTCCCCGACGCCACCGAGACCGCTAGGGAAAATGGTGACGATCCTGCGCGAGAAGGAAAAGGTGGATGTCGTCCTCTGTCACGGCGGCCGGCATGCGGGGAAAGACGGACGCATTACCGAGGGCGAAGACGTGAACTTCGCCAGAGCCATGCAAAGTATAGACGTCGTCATCAGCGGGCACACTCATACCGAGGTGCATGAGGCGATTATCGTAAACGGACTCACACAGTCTTGCAGATCGGCAAATAAGGAGAGAATTTTGGCGAGCTGGTTATGACGCTGGATGGCAGCAAGCAGACGGTCGAGTCGGGAGCGTCAATGCCAGCCTGGAACGACGCCGCTCGGCAGGACGAATCCCGCCATGCGGTGCCACAAAAATAGATCGACGATGACTGCTTACCAAAAGCTCGTCCGATCGCCTTTAGCGACTCTCCGTGTTTCCAGCGATCCCATGACTCCGTTTTCTCTGCCGCAGTAAACCCTCTATGAGATTTGTGAGCCATCAAACGACACTCCATCTCTCCTTCGAGATAAAGTGTTGCGTCGACCGGTTGAGACCACGGGGGAAGGGCGGACCTATACACTCGAGGTCTGCGTTTGACCCATTGATGCGATTAATCGATAGCTTTCTAAGTGAACCTAGTCAGGTTTCCGACAATTTGGAGCTACGGCCAAATGCACCGGTC
>JADGNP010000432.1 GCA_017883425.1 Candidatus Sulfotelmatobacter sp.
ACGAAGTCGCCCGACGCCTCGCGCCAGTAGCGAAAGGCGAATATAGGGCGAAACTTACTTTATGTTAGGTTTTCGGTCTCTGTAAAGGGGGACCGACCTTGTGATCCTAGCCGCGAGTCGGGCACGAACCACGTTGGTAAACGAAGCTTAACGCGCTAAAAGAAAACAAAAGCGAACAGGCGGCGAACAAACGAAGATAATCTGTGCAGAACTACCGATTTTCTGTGGAAGGGATTACTAAAACCAGTCCGAAATGTTTTCGAGACGACTGGTAGCGCTAACGCTCTCTGAATGTGGCGCGCGCAAATCTTTTTTCAACCTTGAGAAGGACCACCTTAGATTCAGGGACTCCGCGTGCAGCAACCGTTGTCTCCGCAAATGCGCGAGTTGCGGGTTAGGGAGCTATGCGCATAGGAGAACCGCAGAAACATTACGACCGCTCACCGTGTTCCAGGCCCTGATGCTTCAAGAGGACCTCCAGGGCGCAATCTCTCCGACGTTGGAGTTTGCTAAGTTTCGCCAGGTAAGCATCCTCTTCCCGAGTCAGCGCGTCGATGTCGCTCCCTGAACAAAACGGAGAATCGCGATAGCGTTCATCCTCAGCCTCGCGGCACTGCTGCTCCATGTCCCGCAGAGCGTCAGTCAGGACGCGGCAGTCCTCGCAATAGCGAAGCCGCGTTTCGTACGTCTCTCTCAGATAGTCGTCAGCATAGTCGTCTTTCATTTCTCCTCCACGCGAAAACATGACCCAAGTATGACCACAAACATCTTGTGAATGCGACGCTCGTCCTATGGAAAACCAAGGCCAAATCCAAAATAATTGGCCCTAGTTCGCAGGCATCGATTTCAGTGTAGGAGAAGAAAATACGAAGTACAGGGAAATGAAAGGCCACAAAAAAAGCAAATGCGGTCGGGCCAGCCACCCGACCGCATTCGTACGTGGTTTCCTGCGCTGCCTAATCACCGCGTGGCGGCGGAATGACCGCTTCGGCCCGACAGCGCTCCCAAAGGAGTGCCGCATTTGCCAAAGCCAGTTACCGGGTTCGTCATCTTGCGATCACGAACCGGCAACCGCTGCGGTGGCCAGCGGTCCTGTCCTGCTCCGAAGAGCGGGGTGGGGGAGGAGGCCGCAATGCCCGGGCAACCAGTCGCGCTTGCGCGCATTTTCTGGAGTGTCCCCCGGCAATTCACCCTCGCGAATCGCCGGCTGCCGCTGGCTCTGCCGCAATCATTCGGCAAGCTCAGGAACTCTCACGTTTCGGTGAACCCACTCTCCGCCGAATTGTTGCGCCCCGCAACACAAAAAAGTTGTGCCCTTGTGCAGAAACTGTGGACGATGCGACTTCCCTGTGGAAGACCGAGGAAAACTAAGAATGAATATTCCCCGGCGGATTCTGTTCAGCAGCCCTTGCAATAACTTACACACCGTAAAACTATTCCTGGTCCGACGGCAGTCTCGTAGGAGTTTGTGTCGTTCGCTCGATCGCGTCTGAAAGAGTGGAAGACGTGACGCAATCCAAGCCGCGAAGCGGCGGAAGGATGCAGCCCACAGCCTGCCCTGAGCTTGTCGAAGGGGCGCAAGCCGTGGGTGGTAAGTGGGAAATGCACCAGCCCCGGAGGGGCGACAGAAAAGCTATGACATAGACTCCGAAGGGACTGAGGCGCCTCCAGTCGGTTGCGCCGCCTACCTGGCCGGTGACCTTCGGCAAACAAGACATGTGGAAACACTCGCCCCCAACAATCGCGTTCGGGCGAAGCCCTTCACCGATGCCCCGAACGCCCTCCCGTGATCGATCATTCTTGACAATCCTGAGACAAACTCCCCGCGTCACTCTGCTATAAAACGCAATATTGGCTGGGCCTACAGCCATAAGGGGGAGCCATGGTTTCCAGCGTTCGGTCACGCTTCGCGCGCTTCATGGTTGGCGCAATTCTGGCTGTCGAAATTCTGGCAGGCGCCAGTTTCGCGGTCGCCGCATCAGTCTCACTTTCACCAAAATCAGGGCCACCCACTACCAAGACGACCGCCACCGGTTCGGGATTCTCCTCTGGCGAAACCGTAGCCGTGACGTTCGACACAGCAACTCTGGGCACCGCGACCGCGGACAGTGCAGGCAATTTCGCCTTAGTCTTGACTGTATCTAAGTCTGCGCAACCCGGAGCGCACAGCGTGCAGGCCAGCGGACAAACCAGCGGACTTACCGCCTCGACCAAGTTCATGGTCCAGACCAACTGGCCGTCCTTCAAGAATTCGCCGGCGCGCACGGGCGTTAATGCATTTGAAAACACCATCACCAAGAGCAACGCCACGCGTCTCCAACTGGCGTGGCAGGGACAGATGGGCGACCTCGTCGACTTCTCTTCGCCCGCGGTCGTCAATGGCGTGGTCTACGTCGGCTCGTTCGACGGCAAGCTCTACGCCTTCAACGCCAATGGCTGCGCTCCTCAAACTCTGTGCCAACCGCTGTGGAGCGGCGCCACGGGCAACGACATCACTTCGTCTCCGGCAGTCGCCAACGGTACTGTCTTCATCGGCTCCGCCGACCACAAGCTCTATGCTTTCTCCGCCAAGGGATGCGGCAAATCCTCCTGCTCCCCCTTATGGACGGGAACCATCGGCGGCGCCATCCTCGAGAGTTCTCCGCTGGTTGTGAATGGCGTCGTCTACGTGGGCTCTTTCGATAAGAAGTTCTATGCTTTTTCGGCGTCTGGTTGTGGAGCCTCAACCTGCAGTCCGCTGTGGACCGCCTCGACCGGCGATCACATCACGTCCTCTCCATCTTTTGCCAGTGGGGTTGTGTACATCGGATCGCAAGACGGAAAACTCTATGCCTTCACCGCCAGTGGATGTGGCGCCAGCACCTGCTCTCCCCTGTGGACCGCTCAGGTCGGAAGCGCAATCTTCGACTCCAGCCCTGCGATCGCAAACGGCGTGGTCTACATCGGTTCATTTGACGGCGACCTCTACGCCTTCAACGCAGCTGGCTGCGGCCAATCCACCTGCCAACCGTTATGGACTGGAACCACCGGTCCGTTCATCTCTTCCTCGCCGTCGGTGGCCAATGGCGTGGTTTATGTAGGAGACGGCGATTCCCTGTTTTACGCCTTCAAAGCCGCGGGATGCGGAAGTGCAACCTGCAGTCCGCTCTGGACGGGCCAGGCGATCGGGGCACAAGCCGCGATCATCTCGTCGCCGACTGTCGCCAATGGATTGGTCTACGTGGGCGAGAACAATGGCATGGTGATGGTCTTCAACGCCAGCGGATGCGGCACCTCGTTCTGCTTCCCCATCACCCAACTGCTGACGAATAACGAGCAGATCGTGTCGTCCTCCCCCGCAGTGGTGAACGGCTCCGTCTACTTCGGCTCCGCCGATCAAAATCAGGCGCCCATCGGAAGGCTGTACGTGTTCAATCTCCGGTAGAAGCTCGCCGCGCGAATGGTTTATGTGGGGACAGCCGCCTTCGGCTGTCCCGCGAGGCGAAGCCGAGCGGCGGACCCACCTTCGCGATTCTCCAAAGATGCGAACTTTCGGGGCCGGCTACTGGATGAGATCCATTTCCTCTTTCCCGTCCATCCCATCTTCAAAGTTCCACGCTTCATCCACGCAGGCATGGATTTCGATCCCAGTGCCAGCCTCGGGCGCGCGCCACAGCAAGTGCCAGGCTTCGAGATATTCCTCATACCTTGCTTTGTCTCGCTCGGTAAAGAGACAAATGGTCTTCATTCCCCAGACTTTGTTCTCTGGGATGATGTACCAAACATCTTTCGGAACCACATACGCGGCCAGAAAGTCGAATGAGCCGCGAGGGTATCGCTTGTTGCCGTTGCCGCATACCTTGCAAATGTAACCCGCGCCGTATCGAAGCTTAGCCGTGGTGCATTTGACCTGAACTGCGGAAAAGCGCGCCGGACGCCCCACCACAAAATCAAACCTCCGCGAGTCTCCCCACGGCTTACTGACTATGATGCCCAGCTCATTGGCACGTGCCAGAAAAAGAGACTCGACCCATTCCCCGCGTTGCTTTTTGTCTTCAATAAATTTCTTCCGCCTCTTCATTATTCACCCACCTCAGAATTAAAAAGGCGGCATCCAGCGAAATTTCGCGAATGCCGCCACATCTTTTAATTCGACAGGAATGAAAAGTCGAAAGCAAGAAGATTCAGAGGAAAAAGCAGGAACGATTCCCAAAATGGGAATGCTCCAGGGACGAGTTAGACCTTCAGTTCGCAGAGAATGCCATGTGGGGACAGCCGACCTCGGCTGTCCGTTGAGCGTAGCTCGACGGATCTTCCTAAAGGCCCCTTTGAAGGCGGTCGGCGGTGTCTATACTCGTAGGATATTTGTCGGCCAAATTCGATAAGGGGGGCGCCGTGCTTGAGTTGCGTAGCGTGTCCAAACATTTCTCCGGGATTCCCGCAGTGGACGATGTCAGCTTCTCCGCCCAGCCTGGGGAGGTGACCGGCTACCTTGGGCCGAACGGTTCGGGCAAGTCCACCACCATGAAGCTGATTACTGGCCTGATCGAGATGACTTCAGGCCATATCTTGTTTCAGGGCAAGCCCATTCAGGGTGATCTGATTGCCTACAAACAACGCATGGGTTATGTACCGGAGGAGCCCTACCTTTATAACCATCTCTCCGGAGCGGAGTACCTGACGATGGTCGCTCAACTCCGCGACTTGCCGGCGAAACAATCCTCGGAGTGCATCGACGGTCTGCTGAGGCTGCTCTCCCTCTACGACGACCGTCACGCATCCATCTCCGGCTACTCGAAGGGCATGCGCCAGAAGGTCCTGATTGCTGCGGCCCTTATGCACAATCCCGACCTCGTCTTGCTCGACGAGCCCTTCTCTGGGCTCGATGTC
>JADGNP010000062.1 GCA_017883425.1 Candidatus Sulfotelmatobacter sp.
TCGAGTAGCTCCCGGACTGTCTTCTTCAGTGCCGGATGCCGCGCTTCGGGCGCGATTTCTGCCAGAGGTTGCAGCACGAAACGGCGCTGCTGCATCGCGGGATGGGGAATGGTCAACTCAGGAGAGTCGAGGATCGTGTCGCCGAAGAGCAGGATGTCGATGTCGATGGTGCGCGGGCCTTTCCTCTGGATGCGTTGCCGGCCCATCTCTTGCTCGAGGTGAAGCAACGCCGCCATCAGTTGCTCGGGGGTCTCCGTCGTTTCGAGAGCGACCGCGCAGTTCAAGAACCACGCCTGGTCGGTGAACTCGACAGGTTCAGTCTCGTAAAACGAAGAGACCGACACAATGCGACCTTTTGTTTCCAGCCGAGCGATGGCATCGCGGAGGTGGTGCTCGCGGTCTCCGACGTTGGATCCCAGCGAAAGATAGACCAAGATGGGCATTTGGGCGTGCTGTTCAGTTGTACTCTGCGAAATTGCGGAGCACAATCCTGCGCGGTTTCGGAGCGGTCACAAATATTGGCCACGTGGAAGGCCTGATGATGTTCAGTCCGCGACGAAGGGTGCATGACCTTGGTCACTATCGTTCATCTCGACCGCACCCTAGAATCTCCCTATGACGTTGGACTCGCTCCTCCTGAGCCAGGATCCGGAACTGGTGCGTGTGATCCGGCCCACGCTCGAGAAATTGTCGATTGATGTGGAGATCTGCCATGAGGCGCGGGCAGGCGCCGGCATTCTGATCACCGACAAGTTCGACGCGGTGATCGTGGATTGCGACGATCTGAACGGCGGACTGGCGGTGCTGCAGGGTCTGAGAAGCACTCCCAGCAACAAAAACTCCGTTGCCTTTGCCATCCTCAACGGAAAGAGGACGACCACGCAGGAAGCCTTCGGCATGGGCGCCAACTTCGTTCTCCAGAAACCGATCAGTTTGCTCAACGCGTCCCGCTGCTTTCATGCTGCTCTGAATTTCATGATTAAGGAACGCCGCCGCTACTTCCGCCAGCCGGCGAAGATGCTGGTCAAAGTCGCGTACGAAGGGAAGACTCTGAATGCGACCAGCACCAACATCAGCGAAGGCGGCATTGCGCTGATGTTGCGGGAGGCTCTGCCGAAAGGCGCAGCGCCTCATCTGAAGTTCTCGCTGCCAGGCACGAACATCCGCATGGAAGTTGAGGCTGAAGTAGCCTGGGTCGACGTCAAAGGCCGCGCCGGGTTCCGGTTTCACAACGTTCCGAAGAGCTCCCAGGAACAGCTGGAACAGTGGCTCGACAAGCAAATGGAACAGGAATTTCCCGGAACCAAAGAGCGACTGACGGCTGGGGAATCCGAAACCTCGCACTAGAGCCTGCGCATAGCCTCGCCTCAACTCGTTCCCAGGGGCTAAAGAGTGTGCGTGAGAACCTGTGCCGTCCCTGCGGGACTCGCGTGCCTTTCCCACTTTCACCCGGCACTTCCGTGCCGGGCTTTCACATGCCGCCGCTTCGCGGCTGGAGTTTGGGAGATTTCGTTCCACCGCTCTCCCAAAGATTCAGTTCTTACGCACACACTAAAGCCCACATTGATTCTGCAAGCTTTACGCAGCGCTGAAAGCGGAAGCGCCGCTCTTCCACGGCGCTACACGCGTTCATGCCCCAGGGGTATCTCTCTTTAGACTTGCGCGCTGCTGTACCTGTGGCAATCTGGGAGATCACTTCAGGAAGATCACGGGAGAGACAGGATGTTGTCCAACGACTTCCGCATTGCCAAAGTGCAAAGAACGCTGCGCTGGTTTGAGGAGGATATTCCTCTGCTCAATATGCGAGTCCAGGAGCTGTCCAAAGAGCGGCAGGAATCCGCACGCAAGTTTGCGGCAGCGGTCATCGATCAGACCAGAGCTGAGCTGGAACGACTGCTGCAAGAACAGCCGCATGATATGCACGATCCGAGCGAGACGCCCTGTGAGCCCGCGGATTAGCGGCAAATTCTGCTGCAACATCGCCCACGTCGAAAGAAAAAGCAGGTCCCTCCACTCCGCCGTCGCTGCGCTCCGGCTCCGGTCGGGATGACAGGTGGTTTCAAAAGCATTACAGTGAGGATCCAGCGGCGGCTTCGGCGCTAGGATGGACCGTGCTGGCGCCGTCTTCAGCGGGGAAGGTTACTTCCTCCCACAGGGTCTTGTCGCGCAGGATGCGTGAGACCAACGCCGTATGCATGGCGTGACCGGCGCGGTCGGCGACGACATTGCCCAGAATCTGCTTCCCCAACAGCGCCAGGTCGCCGACCAGATCCAGCACTTTGTGGCGCACGAATTCGTCCGGGAAGCGGAGCGGGCCGTTCTCGACGCCATCGCGGGTGAGCACGATGCAATTCTCGCTGGAGGCGCCGCGAATCAGTCCCATGTTGCGCATGGCCTGCTCGTCTTCGCGCGAACCAAAGGTGCGCGCGCCCGCGATGTGCTTCAGATAACTTCCATTGGTGAGTTCCACCTGAAAGGTTTCTTTCCCGATGAGCGGATGAGGAAAATTGATCGAATAGGAAACCGAGTAGGTGTCAGCGGGATACACTGCGATGAACTTGTTTCCCTCCCGCATCTCGACCTCACGTCGAATCTTCAAATACTTGCGGGCGCGCCGCTGCTTACGGATGCCCGCCTTCCCAATCATCTCGACAAAGGGACGGGCGCTGCCGTCGAGGATGGGCAATTCGAGGTTGTCGAGCTCGACGATTGCGTTATCAATGCCCATACCGATGAAGGCGGAGAGCACGTGCTCCGTGGTGGAAATGAGCACACCCTTCTTCATCAGGCTGGTGGCGTAGCTGACGCGGGCAACATTCCGGCTGATGGCCTCGATTTCGAAGCCGTCGAGATCAGTGCGGCGAAAGACGATGCCCGTGCCCGACGGCGCCGGCAGGATGCGCATGGAGACGGGAGCGCCACTATGCAAGCCGACGCCACTGCATTCCACCGCGGAGCGGATTGTCTGCTCGTGGGTCAAGAATGAATCAGGGAATGTTCCAGTGAATGCGTAGATTACGCCTGTGTTAAGGAAACTGTCTGTGGCAAAAAAGCCACAGTCCGTGGCTATGCGGGGAGCTAAGGGGAGTCCAGGGACATGCAGGGGAAGTTTTGTAACTGTATCCAGAGCAATAAGTTACGATTCATCCAGCGAAGTCCTGGGGAGTCGAGTCGGGGAGCCTAGAAGAGAAACAGTGTGCCTTTCCTAGCGCTTGCCGTTTTGCTTGCCAGGAGGCTTGTTAGGGTTGTAGCCCGAATTGGGGTCGAACATGGACTGATCCAGACCCTGGTTGATGGTGACGGAGTTCAGGAAGCGCTGGCTGGCCATGTCACCGTTGAAATAGCGGGTGACGTTGTAGGGCGCCATGATGCCGGAAACCGCGCGGTAATTCTCGTAAACCTCTTCTTCCAGATTTTTCTGTTTGTCGACTGGGTCGCGCCAGGAGAACGACTTCTTGACCGGCAAGTGCGTCTCGGTATCGAAGTAGAGCGTGACGCTCTCGTCCTGCGCGTTGATCAGGGTTACCTGCACCGCCGGGTGTTGCGCCGCGATGGCGGGACCTTCAAACAGAAGCACGACGCCGGGATCGTTGACCCAGGTTCGCAGAACCGCGTCGAGCGAGAACCGGCGGCGGCGCAGGTAGCCGTCGAGGTCTTTCTGCTCGATGGGATGCGCGCCCTTATAGGTAATCTCGTATCCCTTGTTGCCGACGTACAGCTCTGCGATGTCCCGCTCTTTGGTGATCTCGACGCGCTCTTTATCGGGGAACTCCGCGAAGCTCCAAAAAATGGCGCCACCGCCGCTTTCTCGACCATGGTGGAAGCTGTAGCCGCGTCCCTGCTGTTCGCGGTCGCGAACCGTGAGATACGCCTGTCCGCCCAGCGCTTGGATTGCCTGATCGACTGCGGCTTTGGCCTTGCGGGCGTTCTCCTGGTCTGCGGGGATGGCGGGAGCGGAGTTGACCGCCTGCGGTGTAGCTTGTGCCGACGACTGAGCCGCGGCAGTCCGAGGCTGTCCTTCCGCCTGGGGCCAGGCCAAGCACACCAAAACCAGAATCGGGAGAAACTGTTTCATTCCACTTGAGGGAGTGATCGCGTGCAATCAATTGTAGCGTTTCTTGTGGACTTCCTGCCCGCAGCAGTGAAAGCTCCTCTCGTCCGTTGGATGCAGGAAACGGCCCGAATGCAAGCTCGCTGTGGACGTTTTTATCGCACTTTCTCCTGATGTCTATCCTGTAAGGACCGCGCCGCCGTTGACGTTGAAGACTTCCCCGGTGATGAAGCTGGCGTGTTCGGTGCACAAAAACAGCACTGGAGCGGCGATCTCCTCGGGCCGGCCCACGCGGCCCAGGGGAATGGTGCGTCGGATTTCGACTCCGCTTTTCGGGTCCGCAAGGGCTCCGGCGCTCATGTCGGTATCGACCCAGCCGGGGGCAACACAGTTTACGTAGATGCCGGCCGAAGCCAGTTCTGTCGACAATCCCTTCACCATGCTGATGAGAGCGCCCTTGGTCGCGGAGTAGTCGCAGTGAAAGGCCTCGCCCCGCTGGCCGCTGGTGGAACTGATCAGCACAATGTGTCCCGCTGGAGCGCTCGAACGGGGTTGCGCTTTCATCTGCGCCACCGCGTGTTTGACCAGGCCGAAAACTCCGTCGAGATTGATGGACAAGGTGGAGCGCCATTGCTCATCGGACATGCGCTCGATCGGCACATCTTCCTGCGGCCAGACGCCGTGATTGGCGACGAGAATGTCGAGCTGACCAAAATGCCGGACGGTCTCAGCTACCAGCGCGCGGGCCGCCTCGGGGCTCTTCAGATCGGAAGCGATGGGGTGGCAGACGGCCGCGCCACATTCCTTGGCCAGTGCATCCGCCTGCGAGCGGGCGCTCCGATAACTGAACGCCACCTTGGCGCCCGCAGCAGCAAACAGGCGCACCGTAGCCGCGCCGATGCCGCGTGAACCACCTGAAATGAGAGCGACCTTGCCGGAAAGAGAAAGAGGGATAGACATAGCAGACTAGTTTCCAGTTTCCGGTCTGCCGTTGCAAGTCGAGGAGGTTCAGCTTCCCGAGCCGGAAGACATGCGCTCCGACTTCAGCCCGCGCAGTAGCAGGCGCACCAGCATGCCGTCGAAGCGCGTTCCGCTCATCTTGGCCAGCTCGTCGAGCGCCTGCTCCGGCGTCCTGGCGGCAGCGAACGATTGCTCGGTGACCATGTTGGCATAGGCATCGGTCAGGGCGATGATGCGCGCCCACAGAGGAATCTCCTCGCCCCGCAAGCCATCGGGATAGCCCGAGCCGTCGAAGCGCTGGTGGTGATGCTCGATCGCCTCCCGCATCATGTCGCAGCGAGGGATGACGCCGACAATCTCCGCGCCGATGTGGGCGTGCATTTTCACCTGCTGGAATTCATCTTCGCCGAGCGGGCCCGGCTTGTTGAGCACGCGCTCGGGAACGAAAATCTTGCCGACGTCGTGCACGCGGGCGGCGTAAACCAGATCGGCCGTTTCCTCGGACGACAGGCCGAGGGCCCGGGCAATCACTTCGGTATAGCGCGCCACGAGATCGCCGTGTCCGGCGGTCTGCAACTCGCGCGACTCGGCAGCCCGGCTCAGCGATTCGATCGCTTCCTTCAGCACGGGCACGTTGCAGTCTTCTTCCCCGCCGCACAGCTTGTGCAGTGTGGAAGTCAATTCCTCCAGGTGTTCGGGGCCGGTATTCTCGCGCTGCAGGAAGCCCTCGATATACGCTGAGATTTGCTGGCGCTGCCGGGCGAAGTCCTGGCCTTCGACAAATTCCTGCGCGGTCGAGACGGAGTTTCCGCCCGAG
This sequence comes from Candidatus Sulfotelmatobacter sp., assembly GCA_017883425.1. GTDB lineage: Bacteria > Acidobacteriota > Terriglobia > Terriglobales > Acidobacteriaceae > Sulfotelmatobacter. Next base: position 5,829 of record JADGNP010000062.1, read on the forward strand.
CGCTTGGAGACGTACATGCCGGCGTCGGCCACGCGGATGATGTCCTCGATGGAGAACCCGTGCATGGGAAAACTGGCGACCCCGAAGCTGCCCGAGATGTGGTGTTCGCTTAGCATGGGATCGGAGACCAGCCACTGGCGCAGGCGCTCGGCCAGCACCTGGGCCTGTTCGGAGCCGGTCTCGGGCATCAGGACGATAAACTCGTCGCCGCCATAGCGGGCCACGACGTTCGACTGCCGGGACTTTTGCTCGAGCAGGCGGCCCACGCGCGCCAGCACGAGATCGCCCTCGAAGTGGCCCATGGTGTCGTTGACCTCTTTGAACTTGTCGAGATCGATGAGCACCACGGAGAACGGGCGCCCGGAACGCGAAGCGCGTTTCCACTCCGCCGACAAGGCTTCCCAGAAGAAGCGGCGGGTCTTGATTCCGGTCAGGCCGTCGGTGATGGACTGCTGCTGCAGCTTCTGGAAGACGAAAGCGTTGTGCAGCGCGGTGGCCAGCAAGTCGGCCAGGGTATTGAGAATCAGAACATCCTGAGGCGAGAACGCATTCTCGTTGCGGCTCTCGATGTTGAGCACGCCGAGCAGCGATTCGCCGTAGGTGATCGGGATGCAAAGCACCGCGCGGGAATCCGGGAGAATTCCCGTCAGATTGCCGGGCAACGCATTCTGTACGAGGGCACGTTCGCCGGTGCGGGCCACGCGGCCCAGAATGCCGGCGCCCAGTGGAATGCGGCGTCCCATGGCGTGGGCCGTCGCGCCCGCCTCAGCCTTGATCTCGATCTCTTTGGTTCCGTAGTCGAGCAAACCGATGCCGATGTGGTCGAAACTGAAATTCTTCTGAATCTCGCCGACGATCTGGCCCAGCATGTGGACGGGATCGTCGCTGGAGATGGCGGTGCGGGAAACGTTGTTGAGGAAGGCGAGTTGCCGGGAACGGCGCTGCTCATCGGCAAACAGGCGGGCATTTTCCACCGCGACCGAAACCTGTCCGGCAGCCGTTACCAGCACGTCGAGATCGCGTTGTTCGAAGACAAATTCCCGGTCGGGGTTCATGGCGACCATGATTCCGGATGGCTTGTTGCCCAGGAAAATCGGCACGGCGATGAGGCACTTGGCAGGCCGTTGCGGGACATGGGAGATGCCCAGATTCTTGCGCGTGGTCTCCAGATCGGAACGGATGAGGAGAGGTTCGCCGCTGCGGATCACGTACTCCGTGAAGGCGTTCCGCGCTTCACGGGTGCGCTTGGGCAGAACGCGATTATCTCTGATCTCAAGTTCGAAGCGGATCTGTTCTCCTTCCTGGAAGGCGATGTAGAAGTGGCTGGTATCGAAAATCTGCCCCAGTTCGCTCTGGATGGTGCGAAGGATCTCGTCCTGGTCGAGGCGCGAACTGATTGCCTTCCCGATCTCAGTCAGCAGTTCGTATTCTTTCGTACGGCGATGGGCATCGTGACTGACCACGTAGTTTTCGAGGGTGAGGCCCAGTTGCAGAGCGAGACCCACCATCAGCCGCGGACCGGACGAACCGAACGCCCGGCGTTCGGCGTGGGGAAACAGAATCACGCCGAAATTGTGCTCGCGAGTCTGGAGATTGACCGCCGTCAGATTGCGGACGTCCGCTTCGGTGAGAATCCTCTTGAATTCCGCGAAGGTTCCCATCGACGCCACCGGAAGAGGTTCGGTCATCTCCGCCACGCCTTGCACCGTGAAGAATCCGCTACGCCGGTATGTGAGTTCGCAGATGTAATCGCCAGCCCCGCTTTTTTCCAGAGCCTCGAGGAATCCAGCGGAGAAACCTTGTTGTACCGAAGGCAAGAGACCACGCCAGCGTTCGGTGACAACGATGGCGGCGCGGCGCATCGGCAGAGCGCTGCGCAATCGTTGCAGCGCGGCCTGCATGCTGGGCACCAGGTCGTCGGCGGAAAGCAGACGCCGCGGGTCCACGCCCAGAGTCGACAGAGCGAGAGTATTTTCCTGCACCGCATTGCGCTGGTTTTCAAACAGCACCATCACCATGGCGATGCCCAGCAGCATCTGTGGCACCGGGCCAAACAGACGGCTGGCGTTGCCAAATTTTTCCCCTAATGGACTTTGCAATTGCCCCACCGCCATCAGCACGGCCCACAGCGCCAGCGAGATGGCGAGCACCTGGAAGGCCAGCGATCCGCGCTTGTGGCTGTTCACGTAAAAGACCGCGGAGCAATACAGCAGAATTGCCGCCAAACCCACGCCTAGACGAATCGCCGGTTGCACGTCCGGACGGAAGACCCCGTTCACGAGGTGTCCCCGCAGAGTGAGAAGTGCGAGCACGACCCCGGCCGTTCCCACGGCGGCGTCGTACCAGCGAAAGCGATAGGAGCCGCGCATCAGCCGCGTCGAAATGAAGATGCACAGCGCCATCGCGACCAGGAAAAGCTCGCTGACCAAAAATGCAACGGGAGACGCCGGAAAGGCATCGAGCACGTAGTGCAGCGAGTAAACGGCCCAGGCGAGCTGCCAGGCTCGAAAGTAAGGCTGCCGGCTCTGTTCGTGGAGATAGGTAAAAACGAGGAACAGCAGAACCGAGACAAATCCCGGGATCACAACCGTCGTGATGACTAGCTGACTGTTCATAGGGTCGGTGAGGACACCTCTGGCCAAACTTGCCGGCTCAGTTTCGGGGGGAACAGTTCTGCAATGCTTTCACATCAGGCATCCGAACACAATAGGATTTAAGTACATTGTCCGCCTTCGATATCTTTTAAAATCAATGGGTTGTATGCAAAATCGTTATGGTGCCACGGCTTGACGATGTTTTTGCCTGCCCGTACCATCGAAGTCAGACCATCGACCGTTCGACAATCGCGGCTCTTGCGACAGAATCTTTCCTGGGAAATGCAGTTGCCCGATGCGGCTTTCTTAACCGACCTTATGTCCGAATCCTTAAATTCACCTCCGCAAGGCAAGCCTCGAGTGCGTTTTGCGCCCTCGCCTACCGGGTTTCTTCACGTAGGCAGCGCCCGCACTTTCATTCTTAATTGGTTGTACGCCCGCCGGAACGGCGGAACCATGATTTTGCGGCTCGACGATACCGATGTGGAACGGAATACCGACGCCTCGGTGAACTCGATTTTTGAGGGCCTGAAATGGCTGGGGCTGAGCTGGGACGAAGAATACAAGCAGTCGGAGCGCGGAGAATTGCACCGGCAGATGGCGGAGACAATCTTTCAGAAAGGCCTTGCCTACCGTGATTTCACGCCCGCGCACGCGGGCGACAGCGAGAGGTCCGGCGCCCAGGGGACATGGTTGTTCAATCCCGGGATGCGTGAACTTTCGCGCGCGGAAAGCGACCGGCGCGCCGCCGCGGGAGAACCGTTTGCGTTGCGCTTTCGCGTGCCGCGCGAGGGCGGAGTGGTGCGCTTCACCGACGCCGTGTATGGCGAGCAGATGAAGGCGGGCGCGGACATCGAGGACTTTGCCCTGTTGCGCTCCGATGGCATGCCCATGTATCACCTGGCCTCGTGTGCCGACGACGCGGATCTGCGCATCAGCCACATCATTCGCGGCCAGGACCATCTTTCGAACACGTACAAGCACGTGCTGATCTTCGAAGCCGCCGGCTTCACGCCGCCGCAGTTCGCGCATCTTCCGCTGCTGGTGGCGCCGGACGGCACCAAGCTTTCGAAGCGCCGCCACGGGCCTGTCGTGAGCGTAACCACATACCGCGACGCCGGATTTCTGCCTGAGGCGTTCATCAACTTTCTGTGCCTGCTGGGCTGGTCGCCGAAAAACGATCGCGAGCAGATGAGCCGGCAGGAACTGATCGACGCGTTTTCGCTGGAAGGAATCAACCGGGCGAACGCGGTGGTGAACTTCAAGGAAGCTACTTCCCAGCCTGTTGTCATTCCGACCCTGAGCGAAGAGAAGGGGAGGAATCTGCTCTCTTCGCCCGAAGACACTTTCGACCCCAAGGCGCTCTGGCTGAACGCGGAGCACATTCGCGGTCTGGCCATCGAAGACCTGAGCCAGCGCCTGCTGCCGATCGTGCAGGGAGCCGGCTTCAACGTCCTGCCCGAGAGAATGCTTCGTATCACGCCGCTGATCCGCGAGCGCATCAAGCTGTTGCGCGATGTGCTGACCGCTGCCGACTTCTTCTTCGTCGATCAACTGCCACCGTACGACCCTGCGGAACTCATCCCGCAGAAGGGAGACGCGGCCATGGCACTGAAGGTCCTACAGCGGGCGAAGGAAGTGCTGGCGAATGTCGAATTCAAACACGACCCGCTTGATCAAGGTCTGCGCGCCGCCGCCCAGGAGCTGGGCATCAAGGCCGGACAGATGTTCCAGCCGATCCGCGTCGCGGTCTGCGGCCGCAAGAATGCCCCGCCGCTGTTTGAGACGCTGGAAGTGCTGGGGCGGGAGACGACGCTGGCGCGGATTGAGCAGGCAATTCAGAAGGCTGGCTAAACGGGATTGAAACTCCGTCCGGCCGCTGACACGGTCCGCTTCTGTTTTATAATGATTCTCGTTCAATAACTACCCGCCCCACGTGCCCAAGGGTCTGGGGCTGGACATCAAGAAGATCGCAGTTCGATCGACACCATGGTCATGACGGACTAAGCGCGGTCCCCGGGGAACTACAGACTTTGGACTGGAGGACGCGTGGTCTTCCAGTCCATTTTTTCGGAAGTTAATGGCTGGCTGTCTTCCTCGGTCGTCCCCCCAGACGGCCATTCGCTTTGGCGGCGGCTTTCTTTGCGGCGCTTCTGGACTTGCCTCCAATTTGGCCGAGCCGGGATGCCATCCACCGCTGGGAGCCGAGAAAACCTTCCAGGAGACTTGGCACGTAGAGATCGGCATCAAGTTCGGGAAAGTGAATTCCGAAACCGGACGGACTGATCTCGATTTTGGCAAGCTGCGACGGCTTGGCATGTTCGAGGCCCTGGGCATCGTGCGGTGAGAAACTCACATGCACTCTTGAGCCAAGTTCAATCACGATGCGCCCGCTGGCGCGGTCATAATGCGCGGCGACGGCCTTGGGAATCGACGTCGCCAGATTCTTCGCACTCTGGTTCGCCAGTTCGAACTTGTCATGCGTTGCCATGAATGCCCTCCCATGCGCCACATAGCTGCTGCCAAGTGATTCGTCAACATGCTCGTGATATGTGCAGTCTCGCGACGGGAGAATCGATAGTTCTCCCGAACCTCTGCGGGCCCCGCCGGACCGTTCAAGTGGAACACCGCCTCACACCCTCTTCCGGTCACGTGGACGTGAGCCGGTCGGTGGTCGTTCGGATAAATCACCACCCACAGTCCGTCGAATCTCACAGCCGTCGGCATTGCTGAAGCCATTATATCCTAAGCGGTTGGGTTGATTTTAGGCCTTGAAAGAAAGTACTTTGTCATATAAAGTACGCTCATGATCGCACCCGACGAGCCCTTCCTTCGCCCCGTCCCGAAGCGCTGGATTCCCCGCGAGATGACCACCGCGCCCGCGCTTGATCCCAACGAGCCCTGCGGTCCTGTGGAACCGCACTATGCGCTGTTGGTCAATCCCTTCTATCCCAAGGACGCCAATGCTAGCTTCGGCAAGCACGTGCTCACTCCGTCCCTGGCCCTGACGAGTTTTGCCGCAACCACGCCGGAACATTGGCGCGTGGAGTACTGGGACGAGAATCTGCTGGACGGACGTCCGCCGTTTCGTCCAATGCCACAGGTTGTCGGCATCACTGTGCATCTGACCTTTGCGCGGCGGGCCTACGAACTGGCGGACTGGTATCGTGCCCGGGGCGCGAAGGTGATCTTCGGAGGCCTGCACGTTCTGTCGTGTCCCGACGAATGCGCGCCGCACGCGGATGCGCTCGCGTTGGGCGACGGCGTGCAACTCTGGCCCCGCATCTTGCGCGACGTCGAGGCAAACCGCCTGCAACCTCGCTACGTCGCCACCTATGAAAACGACTATTGCGAGGATCCGCCGCCGCGACGGTCCATTCTTCCGCGCCGCAGCTTTCTGACCACCACCAGCCTGATCGCCACACGCGGATGTCACAACCGCTGCGGTTTCTGCTATCTCGCCACCGACGGCCTGCGCATGCCGTACCGCATGCGGCATCCCCAGCAGGTGGTCGATGAGTTCAAGGCTGACAACCAGCCCTACGCGGTGTTCATCGACAACAATCTGGGATCGCGCCGCGATTATCTGCACTCGCTCTGCGCCGCACTGCGCCCGCTCAACAAGATCTGGAGCGCCGCCGTCACCATCGATGTCACCGACGATCCCAGCCTGATCCGCAACATGGCGCTGGCGGGATGCACCGGCGTCTTCATCGGCTTCGAATCCCTCTCCGACGACAATCTCGCCGACTCCCACAAGAAGACGCCGAAGACTTCCGACTACGCGCGGCGCGTGCGCATGCTGCACGACTATGGCATCCAGGTAAACGGATCGTTCGTCCTCGGCTTCGATCACGACCGCAAAGATTCGTTCGCTCGCACCGCCGAATGGATCGAAGAGAATCGCCTGGAGTGCGCTACGTTTCATATCCTGACACCGTATCCGGCCACGCCGCTGTTTCGTCAGATGGAGGAGCAAGGGCGCATCCTGCATCACGACTGGACGCTCTATGACACGGGCCACGCCGTCTTTCAGCCCAGGCATATGACTCCCCAGGAACTCGAGCAGGGATATGCCTGGATCTACCAGCGCCTGTTCTCGCATGCGTCGATCTGGCGCCGGCGGCCGGCAGACTGGCAGGCGATCCCGCTGTACCTGGCGATGTCGTACCTCTACAAGCGCTCCAACCGCTTCTGGCATCTGCTGATCAAGCACGATTGGGTGAACCCGGCCTGGAAACCTCTGGTCGAGATGACGCGCTGGCGGCATGTCCACTACCGGAGGCAACTGGCGCAGCGCGAGACGGCTGTCGGCGCTCCGGGGCAGATTGTGTCGGCGGGAGTGTGAAGTCGGACTCGGAGCCGGGAACTCGGAGTCCGGAACTCCAGGACCGAGCCCCCCAAAAGCGAAAAGCGTGTAACCCGGAATCAGGCAAAAAGAATCGTCCAAGACAGCCTACCGGAACAGGTCGGTCGATGCGGGGCGGAGCAAGTCGCGGACTTGGCCCGGGCCGGGGTCGTAGCGAAATCCGCGGACGATGCAGGCGGGGGCGCGGTTAAGTTTGCCGCAGACGAGTCCGGCGGCGCAGGCCAGTTCGTCGGCCACTGCTTCGACACTGGCGCGCAACTTGTAGCCATGGGAATCACGACGGCCGCGGTCGTCGCGCAGAGGTTTCATCCCGGCGATGCCGATGGCGAACTCGGTCAGGCCTTCGCGCCAGGGGCGGCCGAAACTGTCGGTGATGATGACGGGGACAGCGAGGCCGGTGCGGCGTTTGAGTGCGCGCCGGAGGCTGGCGGCGGAGCGGTCGGGATCTTCGGGGAGCAACAGCGCGTGACTGCCTCCGTTGACGTTGGAGACGTCGACGCCGCTGTTGGCGCAGAGGAAACCGTGGTGCGTCTCGGTGATGAGCACGCCGTTTTTGCGGCGGATGACGGCGCGGCTCTCGCGCAGAGCTAGTTCGATGACGCGGGCATCGAGGGAGTATTGTTTCGCCCACGCGATGGATTCGGTGGAGGGCTGGATCGTGGCCAAGTCGACCAGACGGGCTTCGGATTTGGAGACGATCTTGTGTTTCACGATCAGGATGTCGCCGGATTGGAGGCGGAGGCGACGTTGGCGCAGGGCTGCGAGCAGTTTGTCGGCGAGGGAGTCGCCGGGGTGGATTTCGTCTTGGAGCGGGACGGGGATCAGGCGGAGTTCGGGGCAGGCGCGGGTAGGTTTGGTTTTTCGCGGTGGTTGAGCGCGTCGCATAGTAAGGGAACGATCGGCATTGCTGGCCTTCACCGGCAGAATTCCGAAGGGCAGCGCTAGAGGTCTAGACCAATGGTGGACCTCGGGGGCTGAAGCCCGGATTTATCTTAGGGTATTTATCGCAGCGCTGGAAGCGCTGCGCCACCCAAACCAGAGCTGTAGTACCCCGCACCAGAGCTTTCATGCCCACATCAGGGCTTCAATGCCCAAAGCAAGGCTTCAACACCCACACCAGAACTGATACTCAAGAGAGCTTCGATACCCACACCAGAGCTCTTTGACACCCAGTGATTGTCGATTGGCGCAGACAGAGACGTTGCAAGCAACGTCTCTACGAGGGGGTGCCGCTGCGCGGCTGGACGGGCGAGTCGCGCGTCCCTACACGGTCTGTGCCTGCACGGGTATATTCACGGGCCAGGTGTTGGGCGCGGGTGTCGCCGGGCGATTCCAGGAGTTGTTGCAGGTCGGAGGGATTGTCGACATCGACCGCAATGCCGGGGAGGTTCAGCACGATGCAGGGCTTGCCCGTCGCTTGCGCGGCGGCGTGATGCGGCTTGAAGCTGTCGTTGCCGAAGCGGAGCGGGAATAAGTTCGCGGGGCGGCGGAAGGCTGCATTGGTGCCGCGTCCGTCGGCGGCGGGGACCAGGACGGTGCCTTCGGCGGGCGCATCCTCCAGGATTTCGTCGAGCTCCCACGCTTGAATCAGAGGGATGTCGGCCGGGATCACCAGCGTGCTGTCGACGCCGCGCTCGACACAGATGCGAGTGGCCATCTCGATGGCTCCAGTTTCTCCGGGATTGTCGGGGTCGGGAATGACTTCGAATTGATACTCGGCGGCCAGCTTCAGCGCGTAGGGATCGCTGGTGACGACTGCGACCAGCGGGCAGTTTTTCCAGTTGTACAGGGTTGCGAGGACGTCGTGCAGCATGGCCTGCGCCAACGTGGTGCGGGACGGTTGATCGAGAACGGCGGCCAGACGCTGCTTCGCCGCAGATAGGTTCTTCACCGGAACGAGAATCACGGCTTGGAGTCCAAACGTCGGAGGGCGGCGCCGTGGTGCCGGGGTTCGTTGCCTGCGCGCGGAGCCGTGGCAACGAACGAGAGCACTTCGCGCGCCAGGGCGGCCTTGTCTTCGGGGCTGCGCATGATGGTTTGCGTACACTGCACGCGCAAGCCGTTCTTGCGGAGCGCTTCGGCGGGCTTGGCGTCGCGCGTGTCGCAGATCAGGATGTCGAGGAAGTCTTCGTAGGTTTGGGCCACGCCGGCGATCGAGCAAGGCAGTCCTTGTGCGGCCATCAGAATTCCCGCGGGACCGGCGACGGGAGCGTTGCCGACGATGGGGCTGATGGCGGCAATTTTTCCGCGGGCGCGCAGCAGAGCTTCCCGAATGCCGGGCACGGCCAGAATCGGACCGATGCTGGTGACGGGATTGCTGGGAGCGATCAGAACGGCGTCGGCGGAGACGATGGCGTCGATGACGCCGGGCGCGGGTTCGGCGTCGGAGGCGCCGGCGAAACGCACGGACTTCACCGGATCCTGATACCAGCGCTGCACGAAATATTCTTCAAAGCTCAACTCGCCTGCGGGCGTATCCACGCGGGTTTCGACGCGCGAGTCGCTCATGGGAAGAACGCGCGCTTTCACCCCGAGTTTTTCAGAGATGACCATCGTGGCTTCGGAAAGCGTCTTGCCTTCGGCCAGCAGGCGCGAGCGAAGCAGGTGCATGGCGAGGTCGCGGTCGCCGGTGTGGAACCAGGTGGGCTCGCCGAGCTGTCCCATAGCCTGCAGGCAGAGGAAGGTGTCGCCTTTCACGCCCCATCCGCGCTCACGGCTGAGCATGCCGGAGAGCACGTAGGTGATGGAGTCGATGTCGGGCGAGACGTAGAGGCCCCACCAGAGCAGGTCATCGCCGGTGTTGACGACCAGGGTGATGTCTTCGGCGGGCATGACCTGGCGGAGGCCATCGACGAACTTGGCGCCGCCGGTGCCGCCGCTGAGGACGCAGATCATGCGGCCCTCTTTGTTTTGGCCAGGCCGTGATCATCGGTGGCGGCGCACAATTTCTCGGACAGGAGACCGGGCCGTGCCGTTACGGCGGAAAGAAATTCCGGATACACCGGGAGGCGCTGGCGCAAGGCGAATCCCTTGGCTTCGGTGCGGAGGCGCAGTTGCTCCAGGTGCGGCCAGGGCTTTTCCGGATTGATGAAGTCAGGGGTCAGCGGCGAAATTCCTCCCCAATCGTTGATGCCGGCGTCCACTAAATCATCATAATAAGGCGCGGAGAGATTGGGCGGTGCCTGAATATTGACGTTCGGTAGTAGCAAGCGAGCTACCGCCACGG
>JADGNP010000433.1 GCA_017883425.1 Candidatus Sulfotelmatobacter sp.
TTCGGGCGCTTTGAATTCTAAGGCAAAATTGTACGATAATTGTACGATGGACCGGCTTGTGTAGGCCTTTTGGCACTTTCGTCCTTTTGTAGAATCAGTAAGTTACAGATTCTAAATGGGGATGAAAGGTTCGACTCCCGCCGCCTCCACCATACTTTAAGTGTTTAGTTTGAAACTTGGGACGCCAGCATCGTGAAGTCCACTGATCACGGTTTGACCTGGAGCCCAGCTCCCAAGCTTGGCCACGCGATGTTCCCAGGACGTGTCTTCAGCAACCCCTTCTTCGTGCATTACGGCAAAGACGGGCGTGGAGTGAAAGACGGAAGCGACCTCTTTGTCTATGCCGTCTCCAATGACGGAACGTGGAATAACGGCAACTGGATGACGCTGGGTCGCATTTCGGCGGGGCTCATAGGGCGATTGGATCCTGAAGACTGGGAATTCGTGCACGGATTCGACGACAAAAGCCAGCCGATCTGGCGGCCTCGCCATGACAACGCCCTGTACATCTTTCGCTCACCGGGCCGCACCAGCATGACCGGAATCCACTACATCGCAACCTTGGACCTCTACATCATGCCCCAATGGCATTATCCGCGGCTTGACGATCCCAAACGGCGGTGGAAGGCATCCCGCTGGGAACTCTATTCTGCCCCGGCGCCGTGAGGCCCTTGGACGTTGTTCCACACCCAGGATTTCGAACCCCAGGGCTTTTACAATCCGAGCATACCGAGCAAATTCATCAGCGAAGACGGGCGACAATTCTGGATATTTGTGGCCGGCGATTTCACCGATCAGGGATCCAACAATTTCTACGGTTTGAACGTGTTGCCCGTAACTCTGGAAATAGAAACCAGCTAGCTTCCATCGAGCCAGCACAAATGCCACCGGGGACAGGAAATCTAATATCACATTTTGGGCATCTGGCGGGCCAATGAAACTGCTACCCTATGCCGTGATCGATGAAAAACAATATTCGACCTACTTGCATGTGCGGGAACGAAACCGCCGGCGCAATGTCGCAACCGAGCAAAGTCGATCTGCGTCGACACGCAAAGGCAGCGTTCTTGTCGCTGTTTGTGCTGATCGCCTGCTCGGGCTGGCTCGGGGCTCAGACCCAGGCGGATACCGAACGCACCTTGAGCAGGCTGGCTTGGAGTACACACTCCACCGGGGCCAGACGATTCATTTCAGTTCATGGACGCCGCGCCGCAATCTTCGGCTATTCCCAGGGATACTCCGATGACGGTCTGGAGGTCTGGGCCTATCCCTTGCAGATCCTTAGTTCGTTCAGAGTAACCTTTCGCCAACAAGGTGCAACCACCGGGATTGACAGCCGGACTTTACTTCGGCGCGTCATCTACAGCCCTGAGGCTGTGACCCGCATCTACGCCGGACCCGATTTCATGGTCCGCGAAAAGCTCTTTGTTCCACTCGATGAGCCGGGCGTGATCATCCGCTACGAAGTGCAGGGTGCCCGCCCCGTCGATATTGAGATCCGCTTCATCCCGGTGCTGGATCTGATGTGGCCGGCCTCCATTGGGGGCCAGGAAGTGGTGTGGAACTCCGCAGCTTCGGCATATTTGCTTTCTGAGCTGACGCATCGATTCACAGCCAGCGTCGGTTCGCCCGATATCGTGGCGCATGACGAAACGCCAAACAGCGGTCAGCGGGTGGTCTCGCCAGGCGTGGCCTTCACCATTCGTGCGGGCGGCGACCACAACACGGCGCGAGTCATTATCGCCGGGAGCGGGCCGGGGCAAGAGGCAAGCGTGCTCGCCAGGAAACTCCTGGAAGAGGGCGACTCTCTGGAGAAAGGCGCCGTCGATCACTACTCCAATCTACTGGACCGCGCCCTGCAAATTGAAACACCGGATGCTGACACCAATCGTGCGTTGGCCTGGTCTGAAATCGCGCTCGATCAGGCCTGGGTCTGTAATCCCGATTTAGGATGTGGCCTTGTCGCCGGATACGGTCCTTCACGTAGGGCCCGGCGTCCGCAGTATGACTGGTTTTTCGCCGGGGATGGAATGGTCGCCATTCGTGCCCTGCTGGCCTCTGGACAGTACGGCCGCGCTCGCCAGGAACTCGAATTCATTCTTAAGTACCAAGATCAGAAAAGCGGCATGATCTGGCATGAGCTTTCGCAGAGCGCGGGACAGTTGGACTGGGGCAAGTATCCTTACATGTTCGTGCACGTGGACGTAACTTTTGATTTTCTTAACACGGTCGGCAATTATTTTTCTGCAACCGGCGATCTGGATTTCGTGAAAGCTCACTGGCCTTCGATCCAGGCTGCTTATGAATACTGCCGCGCTCTGGCGGATCCGAAGGATGGGCTGCCTCGCATTCCTTCTGAAAAGCAAGGCCCGCGAGAACAAGATGCGCTCAGCGATGAGCTGGCGTTGTCCGCGAGCTGGGTGGGCACATCGCAGGCCTTTGCCGATCTCGCGGCCGCGACGGGTCATAGCGCAGCGGCCCAGGAAGCCAGCGCGACGAGCCAACAAGCCCGCCGCGCCATCGCTCAAAGGTACTGGGACGAACGGCAGCATTTTTGGATTACCGGCTACAGCCGTTCTGGGTCGCCATTGATTGATCGCGGGATCGGTCCGACACGTGTTCTGGGGCCTCTATTTTCTCCAGCCCAGAACGACTCCCTGCTTGACGAGTTCGCCTCTTCCGATTTTCAAGCCGATTGGGGCACGCGAGGAAGGGCAGCCAGCGCCCGCACTTACGACCCTAATTCCTATGCCAGTGGCAGTGTCTGGGCCACCGGGACTTCCGGCATGGCCGCTACATTCTGGGCCGAGCATCGACCTGCGACCGCCTTGCCGATTTGGAGCGCGCTCGTCCCGTGGACTTCTCTCGACTCCGTGGGGCACATGCATGAGGCACTCGCAGGGGATTACTATCACGAAGAACTGGAGTCCGTGCCCGAACAAACGTGGTCCTCCGCGGCGTTTCTCACCGCAACCGTCGGTGGATTACTGGGAATTCAAGTAGAAGGCGTGTCGAATCGCCTCATCTTTGCTCCGCACCTGCCGCCGAACTGGAATGCGATCACCTTGCAGAACCTGCAAGTGGGGGACTCTGAAATCAGCGTCCACATGGTTCAATCTGCCAATGAAATACGTCTCCAGATGCAAAATGAAGGCGCTCCAGTCGAGGTCGTGTTTGATCCCGAAATCCCCTTTGGGGCGAAGCTGCGAAGCGCACAGCTAGGGAAACGATCCATCACTGCGACACTCGAACCGCACCCGCAAGATACTCACGCAAAAGTGGAATTCCATCTGCCTCACGGGAGTGCATTCCTCACAATCGGTTACACGGGCGGAGTTGCGATTATCCCAGAACCTCCACAACTCATGATTGGAGAGCCCAGCAAAGCAATCAAAATTAGGGGAATAAATCTCAAGGACCGAGTCTACACAGTGGATTTCGACTACCTGCCATCGGCAATCTCCAGCTTCGAACTTCGTACGCCTTGGACAATCAAGGATGCACAAGGCGTAACCTTCGAGGCCATTTCGCCAGCCTTATATCGATTTACCGTCAGTGCGCCCAGCCACGAGAAAGAACCGGGCGTCTACCAACACGGCAAAGCTATAGTGACATTTGCCCGCGATGGATTTGACTAGCCTCTCCGCAAGTTTCGACACCAGAAGACACCTCAGAATCAGGTTGGTTTTGACGGCGAATTAACGGCAAGTCTTACCGTCGGAATTCGAACTTCAACGGTAAACAAATAGGGATGGAGGGAGACTGGGGCTCCGACGTACGCTGGTTTCGTCGTTAATCCGTAAGCGCCGAACTGCTCCGAGTTTTAGAATTTGCCCTATGCGCCTCGTAAGCTTCCAACCTGCCGGTGGAACACCTCACGTGGGTGTTGTTGTCGGCGATCAGGTATTTCCTCTCGACAGTTCCGTCTATCCGGATATGACCAGCTTTCTGTCAGCGGGAAGTGAGGCCCTCGCCGAAGCAGAGAAAATTGATCGGGGCGAGTCCCAAACGCACACAAAGCATCGCCTCAGCGATGTCACTTTGCTGCCTCCTGTGACGCGTCCGGGAAAAATCATTGCGGTGGGCCTGAACTATCGCGACCACGCCATCGAAACCAAGCAGGATATCCCGACAGTGCCGATCATTTTTGCCAAGTTTCCCTCGAGTATCAACGGGCCAGACGCTCCCGTGGTGCTTCCCAAAGACGATCCACAGGGCGATTATGAGGCAGAGTTGGCCGTCGTCATCGGCCGCAAGGCCAAGGGAGTTTCAGAGGCCGAGGCGCTGAACTGTGTCGCGGGCTACATGCCACTGAACGATGTGTCGGCGCGCCGATGGCAGTTTGCTGACAAACAGTGGGTGCGGGGCAAGTCCTGCGACACATTCTGCCCCACGGGACCGTGGCTTACCACACGCGACGCGGTGCCCGATCCTCATGCCCTCTCCATCCGTATGCGGGTGAATGGGAATGTGGTCCAGGATTCCAATACTTCGAATCTGATCTTTCGTATCCCAGCGCTGGTTGCGTTTATTTCTGCGGCGATTACGCTCGAACCGGGCGATATTATTGCGACCGGGACACCAAATGGAGTGGGCGTATTTCGCAAGCCTCCGGTATTTCTGAAGTCCGGCGACTTGATGGAAGTCGAAATTGAGGGGCTGGGAGTACTCCGCAATCGCGTAGTTGAGAGCGCCTGAGCGACGCCAGTCTAACTCATCTCGAGTTCGAACTCGCTCAGGAGAAAGAAGCGTTGCTCGTTAGCCGAGGCCAGAACGGAACCGCTGCCAGCGGCTCCCAGCGGTGCGGCTGGCTGGCAAATTCTCTAGGCGTACACTTCACATACCTCTTAAACACCGAAGCAAAAT
>JADGNP010000434.1 GCA_017883425.1 Candidatus Sulfotelmatobacter sp.
GGAACCGAATCCGTAAAGGCGCCTATCGTGGCGGCGCGGCGCTAGCTGCAAGTTTCTTCGGGAATGGCCGTAACTGAAATGGAGTGTCATCCCGAGCAATGCGAGGGACCTGGGTTCTTGCCTGCGCCAAGGCTTGCGTCAGCGGCGGCAGAAACCTAGGTCCCTCGCTTTGCTCGGGATGACAAGTCCGGGTGGAAGGCAAAGGTCCACCATGCGCGAAGAGCGACGCTATTTCGTCTACATCATGTCGAATCCTTCGCGAACCTCTACACGGGGATGACGAATAGTATTCGCCGCAGAGTGAGAGAGCACAAGCTGAAGCTTACCCCGGGATTTGCCGCGAAATACAACATCACGAGACTCGTTTACTTCGAAACCTTCGAGGACGTGCGTAATGCGATCGAATGCGAGAAGCAGATCAAGGTGTGGACGCGGGCGAAGCGAGTTGCGTTGATCGAGTCCTCCAATCCCAAGTGGGACGATCTGTCACGTGAGTGGGACCAGCCGCAGACGTTCCGTTTTGTGCCCAAGACGGCGTAGCCTCGCCCTGTTTTACAAGTAAAATCTTTTTTTTGAAGTTCTCCGCCATCAAGTGCTGTCATCCCGAGCGAAGCGAGGGACCTGGGTTCTTGCTCATGCCGCCACAGCTTTCCGGGGCAAGCGAAACCCCAGATCCCTCGCTTCGCTCGGGATGACAAGCTGATTGGGGACAACACCCTTTGACCTGAGGGTTATTCCGTGATTGCCATTGTTGCTCCCACCCGCATAAAATCTCTATTGCTTTCCTGTTACTCAAAGTGCTCAACCCGCGGCCTTCCTGTGAGGACGATTGAATAAGGGCATCGCTGTTTATCCCGGTTCGTTTGATCCGCCCACCAACGGGCACCTCGATCTGATTGAGCGAGGCAGCAAGATCTTCGAAGAGCTGGTGGTCGCCATTCTGAGGAACTCGGAGAAGACCCCGATGTTCACGGTGGCGGAGCGGCTGGAGATGCTGCGGGAACTGACGGCCGATCTGAAAAACGTTAGCCTGGATACCTTCGACGGCCTGATGGTGGAATTCGCCAAGTCGATCGACGCGAAATGCGTGTTGCGGGGGATTCGGGCGATCAGCGACTACGAATATGAGTTGCAGATGGCGCTGATGAATCGCAAGCTCGAGCCCACGCTGGAAACAGTGTTCATGATGCCGGCCGACAAGTATTCCTATGTCAGTTCGCGGCTGGTGAGGGAAGTGGCGCAGGCGGGCGGGCCCGTGAAGGGGCTCGTGCCGGAAGTGGTGGAACAAAAGCTGCGGGAGAAACTGGCGCCCGCATACAAACTTCGAGACCCACAAATCATCGAAGTCCCGAGGAAAAGGAAGAAGAAGGCATGACCACGGCAACGACGGAAGCGCTGAGACTCACGGAAAGAATCAACCGCATTGAACCCTCCGCCACCATGGCGGTAGTGGCCGAGGCGGACAAGCTGCGCTCGCAGGGAATCGACGTGGTCGATTTTGGCGCGGGCGAGCCGCACTTCGCGACCCCGCAGCACATCAAAGACGCCGCCATTGCCGCGATTCAGGGGAATTTCACAAAATATACGGCCGTGGCCGGTACCGCCGAGTTGCGCGATGCCATCGCGCATCGCCACAACGTGGACTTTGATTCGGATTACCGGCGCGAGGAAGTGATCGCCTCGACCGGCGGCAAGCATGCGCTGTTCAATGCCATCCAAGTTTTGGTGGATCACGGCGATGAGGTGATTCTGCCGGTGCCGTACTGGGTTTCGTTCAAAGACATCATTCGCTATGCGGGCGGGAATTGCGTTCTGCTGGAATCGGACGAGGCGCAGGGATTCCGTGTCACCGCAGAGATGGTGGCTCAGCTGATTACGCCGCGGACGAAGGCGATCATTCTGAACTCGCCTTCGAATCCTTCGGGAGCAGTGATGAGCGCGGAAGATATGACCGAGGTCATTCGTCTGGCGCACCAGCGCGGGATTTGGGTCCTGTCGGACGAATGTTACGTTTACCTGAATTACACGGGCAAGAATTTCTCCGTAGGCGCGCTCCGGGAATACAAGGAGCGTTTCGTGGTGCTGGGCTCACTCTCGAAGACGTACGCCATGACAGGATGGCGCCTGGGATATGCAATGTGTCCGTCGGCCGTAGTCAGCGCGATGGCGAAGCTGCAGAGCCAGTCGACGTCGAACCCGACTTCGATAGTGCAAAAGGCAGCTGTGGCCGCGCTGAAGGGGCCGCAGGAGTGCGTGGAGCAGATGCGGCTTGAGTACATCCAGCTTCGCGACCATGTGGTAGACGGACTGCGCTCCATCCCCGGCGTGGCTTGCACGTTGCCGGAGGGCGCGTTCTATGCCTATCCGAACATTTCGTCGTTCCTGGGGCGGAGCGGGCTGAAGTCCGCGTCAGACGTGGCTGGGCGGCTGTTGCGCGAAGCTCACGTCGCTACCGTCCCCGGCGAGGGGTTTGGCACGGGCGAGCACATTCGCGTGTCGTATGCCACCTCGAAAGCTGAGTTAGATCGCGGCCTGGAACGCATGCGGAAGTTCTTCGCGGCAGTGTAAGGTTGGCCGCGCAGACTGAGGTCTTGGATCATCAGGTTCGGCAAAGGCCGTTCCATTTGCGAGCGGTCTTTTTTGTGGGCGCAAGGTTGGCATGGGAAATCTTTATCCATTGTTGATGCTTCCGGGATTTGACCCACGTCCGTGGGGCACGCTCGATTTGTCGCCGATTTATCCCAATCACAAATTCGAAGAGAAGATTGGCGAGGCCTGGCTGAGCGGCGACGATTGTAAAGTGGCCAACGGGCCGCTCACCGGGAAGACGCTTTCGCAGTTGAGCGAGGAGTACCAGCGCGAACTGGTGGGCGACGCGGCGCGCGACCCCGGGCGGTTCCCGTTGCTGCTCAAGTTTCTTTTTCCCCACGAGAAGCTTTCCGTGCAGGTTCATCCTGACGATGAGCAAGCCCAGCGTGTGGGCCAGCCGTGGGGCAAAACCGAGTGTTGGTATATTGCTCACGCGAAACCGGGTGCGCAGATTGCGTTGGGCCTTAAGGCGGGTGTTACCGCGCTCCAGCTGGAAGAAGCGATTCATCAGAAGCGGGCGGAGGAAGTTCTCAACTGGATCAATGTTTATGCGGGTGACATGATCTATGTCGCCGGTGGCACGGTGCACACGCTTGGACCCGGGTCGGTGGTGGTTGAGACGCAGCAGCAGTCCGATACGACCTATCGTCTGTATGATTACGGGCGTCCGCGCGAGTTGCACTTGAAAAATGGCATGGCTGCGGTGAAGGAGAAAGTGAAGTCAGGCAAGGTGGTGCGCCCGGCGCCGGAGCAGATTCGCGGGAGCAAGAACCGGCATGCGCCGCTGGTCGGGGCCCCTTATTTTGTGGTGGACATGTTCGAAGCGAAGGAACCGCTGGAGCTTGCGACACGCGACGATTCGGGGCGGAGTTCGGTGCAGATTCTGGTAGCCGTCGAAGGCTGCGGAGTGATCGAGGCGGCCGGGATGGATCCGGTTACGCTAGCGAAAGGCGATGCGGTCGTTGTTCCCGCCTGTGTGCGCAACTTCGGCGTGCGGCCGCAATGGGCATTGGAGTTTCTGAGGGCCTATGTGCCTGGAAAACCGTTACCAGAGCCGGAAACAAGAATGTAGTTGGGTTTGCGTTGGACTTCGATTTTGATCCGTGCAGATCTGTGAGAATCCGTGGCTAAGAACTTGAACTTCTATCCCGTAATTCTGGCTGGAGGGCGCGGCACGCGCTTCTGGCCGCTGAGCCGCAAGAAGCGCGCCAAGCAGTTGCTGGCGCTCGACGGCAAGCAGACGATGATTCAGCAGACCGTGGCGCGCCTGTTGCCGCTGGCTCCAGCGAAGAAGTTCTGGATCATCACCAACGAAGATCTGCGGTCCGCCGTTGCGAGGCAGCTTCCGAAGCTGCCGAAGGTGCAGGTGCTGGCCGAGCCGCTGGGACGGAACACCGCGCCGGCCATTGGGTTGGCGGCGTTTCTGCTGTTGCGGGAGAATCCCGAGGCGGTAATTGGCATGTTTCCGTCTGATCACGTGATTGCCGACGAAAAGCGCTATCGCGACACTCTGGAGCGCGGGATCGAGCTCGCGGCGGCGGGCGCGAACATCGTGGTACTCGGTATCCGGCCGAATCGCGCGGAAACGGGGTATGGGTACATTGAGGCTGGGAGCGTGGTTCAGGGCGAGGCCCTGCGGGTGCGTCGCTTCACCGAAAAGCCAGACGCGAAAAAGGCGGCGGAATTTGTCGCCGCCGGGAATTACTTCTGGAACAGCGGAATGTTTCTGTGGAGTGCGCGCACCCTGGCCGATGCGCTGCGGGAACATCTGCCGAAGACCGCGCCGCTGCTGGAAGAAATCGCCGCCGCGTTCGGAACGCGCAAATTTGCCGCCACTTTTCGAAAGCTGTATCCCAAATGCGAAAACATCAGCGTGGACTATGCCGTGCTTGAACCGCGCTCGGCCAAGGGCGAACAGGCAGGAAACATTTTTTGCCTGCCGGCCGATTTTGGCTGGAACGATCTGGGTTCATGGACGGCGCTGCACGAGCACCATACCGCCAAGAGTAGTCCGCCGGAAGGGAATCTGGTGGCGGCTTCCGGCGTTTTTCTAATGAATGCGCGGGGCAACTATATTCATTCTCCGGGGAAATTTGTCGCAGCGGTGGGCGTAAGCGATCTGGTCGTGGTGGAGACTCCGGATGCTCTGTTGATCACGACCCGCCAGCACGCGCAGGACGTGGGCAAGGTCGTGAAATACCTCGACGAGAAGAAGCTGCACAAGTTGGTGTAGGGGAAAGTGGCTAGAATCCATCTCACAAATGTTCGC
>JADGNP010000435.1 GCA_017883425.1 Candidatus Sulfotelmatobacter sp.
GTCGCCATCATCCTAAAAACGGCAGTAGCCCTCGTGCCTTGAACAGAGAAATGGTTACTATTGTTCAACTATGAGTGCAGAAGAAGATCTGGTTCGGGCTCACCCGGAGGGTGAGGTCCAAAGCCCAGGAAATCAGCCGGCCGAGACCGTTACCAGTCTGGACACCTTCGCAGGCAAGATTTATGTGAAGTGGGCGCCGGAAGCCACGGTGAGTAGCTTGGGCCTGATGCCATTCTTCATCGAGTTTCTCAAGACCACTGGGCTGTTCGACAAATGGGTAGAGGATTGTCCTCTGCACTACACCAGCGGGAACGCGCCGGAGAAGCGGAATGTGCTGGGAACTCTGGTGCTATCGGTGCTTGCCGGTCATTGGCGGTACGCCCACATCAACGCGATCCGGGGTGACGGCATAAATCCGGAGTTGCTGGGAATGACCCGGGTAGCGAGCGAGGATTCGGTGCGGCGTGCGATGAAGGCCATGGACGAGGCCGCCAGCGGACAGTGGATGAAAGGGCATCTGAAGGCCAGCTACGAGCCGCTGTTACAGGAGCCCTGGGTATTAGATGTGGACACGACAGTGAAGCCGTTGTACGGACACCAGCAAGACGCCAAGGTGGGATATAACCCGACCAAGCCAGGGCGTCCGTCGCACGCCTATCACAGTTACTTCGTGGCGAACATCCGGATGGTGTTGGACATGGAGGTGCAGGCGGGGAATCAGACAGCTCCGTTGTATGCGCAACCGGAACTGTGGGCATTCCTGGACGGACTAGCGGAGCGGGACCGTCCCGTATTCTTGCGCGGGGACAGCCATTGGGGAGCGGAGAACGCCATGGTTGGAGCCGAAGAGCGAGGGCTTGGGTACCTGTTCAAACTCAAGCAGAGCGCGAATGTGAAGAAGCTGATCGGACAAATCTTCCGGAAAGAGGAATGGGAGGAGGCGGGGCAACAATGGCAGGGGAGAGAGGACGTGTTGCGGTTGAGCGGATGGAGCAAGGAGCGGCGGGTGGTGGTGCTGCGGCGGCCGTTGCGGAGCAAGCCGGCAGTGGAAGCAGAAACGGTGGGCAAGAAGAAATCCAAACGAAGAGCGGCCAAACAGTTGACCTTGGATCTACCGGAATTGACTTACCAGGGAACGCAATATGAGTACGCAGTGCTGGTAACCTCGCTGAAAGACGAGGTGCGGAGTGTCGCGCAACTCTACCGGGACCGGGGCGATGCGGAGAATAACTTCGACGAGTTGAAGAACCAGTGGGGGTGGGCGGGCTTCACGACACACGACCGGAAGCGCTGCCAGATCATGGGGCGGATCATCGCCTTGGTCTACAACTGGTGGACGATCTTCATGCGATTGGGAATCCCGGATAAACACGCCGAAGCCATCACCTCGCGACCGTTGGCACTGCACGGCATCGCGCGGCAAACCCGTCACGGGAATCAGACCACGGTGGAGATCACGAGCACGCACGCGAAGGCCTCGCAGATCGCGGAAATTCTGACCAAGGTGAGCGGGTTTCTAAAGCGAATCAGAACGACTGCGGAGCAGTTGACGCAAAGGGAGCGTTGGAAGCTGATTCTCAGCGCCGCGTTTCGTCAATTCCTCGGTGGCAGGGTCATCGGAAGCACTGGTCGGCTCGCCGATGCCACCGGTTAACTGCCGTTTCTAGGTTCAATCCTTCCCTCGGAACCGGTGGGCCATTTCTTCACTCCTGGTTCGCGCAGTTCTGTGGCGTATTTCGTGTCTCTCACGACGCAACCTCCCTTCCTACTTCGCCCTCTCCCGCGGGCTTTCGTTGAAAATGCTCAACAGTTCTTCGAAGTCGGAGTTCATCGCTTCCGCCGGCGCCGCGCCCATGTGCATCGACCGCCATCTGCCACGCCGCCGCGAAGATCGCCTCCGCACCCGGGCGCTGCCAGTACTAGATGTCGAAGGACCGGTCCATCCCGGAAATTCGCCCGTACCGTTCCATCACGAATACGGGTCGCGGCTTTTCCGAAGTAGTGTCCACCGCTCTATTGTACCTGTCAGGCTCTGTCACACCGGGTCCACGGACTGTTCTAGTCTAGTAAGGATGGCTGCACGCTCCAGCGGCAAAGATTCCGCGCCGAATCCGAAGAAGACCCAGGCGCCCGCCCCCGATCTCGACGATCCCAGTCTCTATGTGAACCGCGAACTCGGCCTGCTGAGCTTTCAGTGGCGCGTGCTGGAAGAGGCGCGCGATGCCTCGAATCCGCTGCTCGAACGCATCAAGTTCCTGGCTATCGTCGGCTCTAACCTGAATGAGTTCTTCATGGTCCGGGTGGCCAGCCTGAATGCGCAGATGGACGCTGGCATCGCCGAATTCGGCCCGGACCGGATGAGCCCGAGCGCGCAACTGGTGGCCATCCGCCGCGAGGTGAAGCGCCTGGTGGAGGCGGCCCACCAGTGCCTGGAAAAGGAATTGCGACCTGCCCTGGCCGACGAGGGCATCCATGTCGTCCCGTACTATGAGCTCAATGACAAGCAATTGCAGGTGTGCAAACGGTACTTTGCGGAGATTATTTTCCCGGTGCTCACGCCGCTGGCGTTCGACCCGGGACGGCCGTTCCCGCACATCTCCAATCTCAGCCTCAACCTGGCCGTCCTGATCCGCGATGCGGGCGGCGACGAGCGATTCGCGCGCGTCAAGGTGCCCGATTCGCTGCCCGCGCTGGTGCCTTTGACGCGCTCACACCGGCCAACGAACAAACGGTCGCGGACGCGCCGCCAGGAATCCTATGTCTGGATCGAAGAGGTGATTGCGGCCAATCTGGACGCCCTGTTCCCCGGCATGCAGATCATCGACGCGCACCCGTTCCACGTGACGCGCGACGCCGATATCGCGATCAAGGAACTGGAAGCGGAAGATCTGCTGGAAACCATCGAGGAGGGTGTGCGGCAGCGCAAGTTCGGCAGCGTGGTGCGTTTGCAGGTGAATCAGGAGATGCCGCAGCACGTTCTGCAGATCCTCAAGGCGAATCTCGAACTGGAAAGCGGGGAAGTCTACCGGGGCAAGGGATTGCTTGGCCTGAGCCGGCTGTTCGCGCTGGCGCAGGTGGACCGCCCCGACCTGAAGTACAAGCCGTTCCTGCCGACTTCGCCTCCGGAACTCAAGCCCACTTCGGATGAAGAGGACATGTTTACGCTCATCCGGCGGCGCGACATCCTGCTGCACCACCCGTTCCAATCGTTTCAGCCGGTGGTGGATTTTCTGCGCCAGGCGGCGCGCGATCCCGACGTGCTGGCCATCAAAGTGGTGCTCTACCGGGTGGGGCGCAATTCGCCGGTAGTGGAAGCGCTGCTGGAGGCCATCGAGGAAGGCAAGCAGGTGGCCGTGCTGATGGAACTCAAGGCACGTTTCGACGAAGAGAGCAACATCGAGTGGGCCAAGACGCTGGAAAAAGCCGGCTGCCATGTAGTCTATGGCTTGCTGGGGTTGAAGATTCATTGCAAAGCGGCGATGGTGTTGCGGCGCGAGGGGGACGCCATCCAGCCGTATCTGCACCTGGCTACCGGCAACTACAACGTGGTGACCGCGCACCTCTACACCGATATCGGCATGTTCACCTGCAATCCGGAGATCGCCGCCGACACCATCGATCTCTTCAACTTTCTGACCGGCTACTCGGCCAAGCGGGACTACCTGAAACTGCTGGTGGCGCCGGTCAACCTCCGCGAGCGCATCGAAGCCCTGATCCAGCGCGAGATCCAGCATCATGCCAAGGACGGCAAAGGCCACCTGGTCTTCAAAATGAACGCGCTGGTGGATCCCAAGGTGATCCGCTGTCTGTATCGCGCTTCGCAGGCGGGGATCCGCATCGATCTGCTGGTCCGCGGGATCTGCTGCCTGCGGCCCGGGGTTCCGGGGGTGAGCGATACGGTACGAGTGACCAGCATCGTGGGACGCTTCCTGGAACACAGCCGCGTCTTTTATTTCCGCAACGGCGGCAAGGAGGAGGTCTATCTGGGCAGCGCGGACCTGATGCCGCGCAACCTGAACCGCCGCGTGGAGTTAATCTTCCCGGTGGAAGACGAGGAGTTGATGCGGCGCATCCGCGACGAGATCCTGGCGGAGTATCTGGTAGATAACGTCAAGGCGCGCCGCATGATGCCGGACGGCAGTTACAAGCGCGCGGCGCGCGGCGACGGGCAGGCCGCGCTCAGCAGCCAGGAGATCCTGATGGGGATGACGCCGCGTGGGCGCAAGAAGGCGAAGCTGGTGTGGTAAGCGGGATCAGCCTCCGGCTTGTCCATCCGAGCGCCAGCTCGGACTTCTCCAGCCCTGTCCGCCGCTGCTACGCGGCCGGTTGCATCGTCTCTCTGCCGCCCTCGCTCATGGGGAGGCGAATGATGAAGGTGGTCCCCACGCCCAGTTCGGTTTCGAAACGGATGGTCCCGCGATGTTTCTGGACGATCACCGTGTGCGCAATGGCAAGGCCCTGTCCGGTGCCCTTGCCCACCGGCTTGGTGGTGAAGAACGGGTTGAACACATTGGCCCGCGCAGCCTCCGGAATGCCCGTACCGGTGTCGGTGACGCGCACCTCCGCCCAATCGCCGTCTCCTCGGGTGCTGACCGTGATCTCTCCTTTGCTCCCGGGATTGTGCGACACCTTGTCGGCGATGGCGTGAGCGGCGTTGACGATCAGGTTCAACATCACCTGGTTGAGTTCGCCTGGCACGCAGCAGACCGCGGGCAGGCTGCGGTCGAGTTCCGTCTTCAGGTCCGCCACGTATTTCCATTCGTTACGGGAGACCAAGGCCGTGTTCTCCACGGCGCCGTTGAGGTCCACCGGAACTTTCTCGGTGGAACCGGGATGAGAAAAC
>JADGNP010000436.1 GCA_017883425.1 Candidatus Sulfotelmatobacter sp.
GCGTTTCCAAAGGTCGGGACGCCTTGCTGGACGTAGAAAATCAGCATCTGCGCGCGCGAGGCCCAATCGCTTTGGCCGTACTGGGTGACGATTTTTTGCGCCAGCGCCAGGGAACGGTTTTTCGATTCTTCGGATTTTTTCTGATTGGCCTCGGTCTTGTAGATTTCGATCAGCGCGGAGCGGCGCCAGGCCGCGTCGTACAGCGCTTCGGGCGCGGAGGGAGACTGCTCGTGCTCTTTCGCGTACTTCTCGTACATGTCGGCTTCTTTGTCGGGACACTTCGACGCGCCTTGCCAGTCGCCGCAGAGTTTATTTTCGATGAGGTGGAAGGCGGCGAGATCGGCCCACTTGGTGCCGGGGAATTTTTTCATTACCAGCTTCATCCACTCTTCGTCGATCTGGCCGCGCATGTAGGAGTCTCGCTCGCGAGCCGAGGGACGCGTCAGCACATCGGATCGTTCCATCTGCCAGCGGATGTCGGCGGCGCGGTAGAGTCCTTCAGCAGCGAGCGGCGACGTTGGGAATAGATCGTAGACACGGTAGTAGAGTCGCATGGCGTCTTGCGCGGCGTCGCGGCGGCCGCGGCGACGGCTGGCCTGGTCTTCGGAGTCGGCGGCCTCGCCGAAAACGATCTTGTCGCCATTAGGAGTGGTCAGGTTGACCAGGGCTTTGCTGGAGACCCATCCGGTGATGGTTTTGCCTTCGGATTCGGGGTCATCTTCGTCGGCGTCTTTCCTCGGTTCCCGGAGGATCGCTTCCACATGAGTCCAGTCACGGCTGGTCTCGATGATGACGAGTTCGTGTCCGCGGCCAGCCACGCCGAGTTTGGCGGCGTCGGCGGCGGGGGAGACGCGGATGGTTTCTTCGTGAACGAGAGTGCCGCGTTGGGGTTGGGCGGAGGCGAAGCTTGTGGAAAAAAGCAACGCGGCAGCGAGGGCCGCGACGAAAATTGCGATTTCCCGAAGTAGGAATTTGGGCTGCGAGGTGGGTACCCCCCCTCCCCCCCGGTCTATTGGAATCAACGCGTTAGCGAGAAAACGAGCAAAAATCTTAGAGCTGCAATGAGTTACGGGCAAAATCTTCTCAACAAAGCACTTACGGTTGTTCTGGGGCGCTATGGTCATGGGATTCCCGGGGATGCTATCAGGATCATCGTTCAGCTGGTTGAAGTCAAGGTTAATTGAACGTGCGTTGTCGGTGCATCTTGTACGACCAGATAAAGAATTGGAAGTGCTTCTTCTTTCGCCCCTCGGGGCTTGCTCGTCGATTGCTCCACCCACGGCTTGCGCCGTGGGCTGCATTCTTGCGCCGCTGCGCGGCTGGAGTTGGGCAGAATCATTCTGTCGTGCGCTGAGGAGTTCTATTTTCACGTCCTCACGTGCGGCGCAGGTCTTCCAGCATCTGTGGCTCGATGTTGCCGCCGGAGATGATTGCCACATTTAGCTTTGTTTTCGGCAGTTGATCGGCGCGGAAGAGGAATCCGGCGGTCGCGACGGCACCGCTGGGCTCGGCGACGGTGTCGGGATTGGCCGCCAGCAGTTTCATGGCCTCGCGAATCTCGTCTTCGGTGACCGTGACGATGCCATCGACAAAACATTGCATGTGTTCGAAGTTGATGGGGCCGACACTCTGCGTGCGCAGTCCGTCGGCGATGGTGCGCGTGACCTGTTCGGCCGGGAACTGAACGATTTTTCCGGCGCGCAGGCTGGCCTGCGCGTCTGCTGCCAGTTCCGGTTCGACGCCGAAGACCTTCACCGAAGTCTTGCTCAGCTTGATGGCTGCGGCGACGCCGCTGATCAGGCCTCCGCCGCCGACGGGGGCCAACACGGTTTCGACCTCGGGCATATCTTCGAGAATCTCGAGTCCGATGGTGCCTTGGCCAGCGATGATGTGCTCGTCGTTGTAGGGAGGCACGATGATGTAACCGTGCTGGGCGGCCAATTCTTCGGCTTTGAGTTGGCGTTCGGTGCTGCCGGGACCTACTAGTACAATGTCCGCGCCCAAGGCGGCGGTTGCCTCGCGCTTGATGGCGGGGGCGTTGTTGGGCATGACGATGACGGCCTTCACGCCGAGCGCGCGGGCCGCGTAGGCGACGCCCTGGGCGTGATTGCCGCTGGAGTAGGAGATGACGCCGCGTTTGCGGTCGGCTTCGGACAGGGAAGCGATCTTGTTGTAGGCTCCGCGGAGTTTGAAGGCGCCGATGGGCTGCTGGTTTTCGGGCTTGAGGAAAAGTCGGCGGGCCGGGTCTGGCGCGGAAGTCCCCACGTCTCGCAAAGAACGCGAGACATGGGGCACCCGTGCGGCGTGATGGAATTCGATCAGGCGCGTGCGGACGGTGACCCCGTGGAGGCGGGATTGGGCTTCTTTGATGTCTGTCAGGCTGACGATATGCATGCGTTTCAATATACCGATAGTAAGTTTACATATTTCGTTGTGCTCGCGGCGGCAGCCGGGCTGCGCCCGGCGGACAGCCGAGGGCGGCTGTCCCCACATAACTCTTGCTTTGTTCCCAGGGTGAAGCGAGAGTCCCGTCACCCATACTTTTCGCAAAGTGCGCGAAAAGGACGGGGCGCGGACAGCCGAGGGCGGCTGTCCCGCATGAGCCATCCAATATGGGAGTGGAGGTCGGAGAGGGTGATCGCTCCCTCAGTCGTTTCAGCTGTGCCGGCACATGTTAGCGTCAACGACCAATTCCCGCCACTGGAAGTGGCGGGCTATTGTCAGAGGTCCCTTCGGGACCCGGCTCATGGGGAGCAGCCTTTTGAGATCCGTGCCAATCCGTGAAAATCTGTGGCTGACTAGATCTCCAGAATTACCGGCATGATGAGGGGGCGCTTTTGGGTTTGCTTGGAGATGTAGCGCTTCAGGTCGGCGCGAATTTTTTCTTTGATCACGCCGTAGTCGCCCTTTTCTTCATCGCTGGATTGGGCCAGCGTGTCTTCGACGATGCGCTTGGCGCCTTCGATCAGGCCATCGTCGCCGGGATTGAAGCCGCGGGTCACGATTTCTGGAGCGGATTCCACATCGCCCGACAACTTATTGATGGC
Organism: Candidatus Sulfotelmatobacter sp.; assembly: GCA_017883425.1. Classification (GTDB taxonomy): domain Bacteria; phylum Acidobacteriota; class Terriglobia; order Terriglobales; family Acidobacteriaceae; genus Sulfotelmatobacter. Next base: position 3,048 of record JADGNP010000436.1, read on the forward strand.
GATGATGGGCAGGACGATGCCGTCTTCGCTGAGGTGCAGCCGGTCTTTGATAATGAGGTCTTCGACTACGTCGGTGCGGCTGCCGGAGTCGATGCAGACGCGGCCCGCCTTGATACGGGCGGCCTTGCGGGCGCCGAGTTCGTCGAATTCGAGAACGTCGCCGCTCTCGATGAGCATGACTTTGCCGACCGAACCGTGCATAGCGCCGGCCATTTCGGCGTGCAGCTTCAGTTGCCGGTACTCACCGTGTATGGGGATGAAGTAACGGGGCTTGACCAGGTTGATGATGAGCTTGAGTTCTTCCTGGCTGGCGTGTCCGCTGACGTGGATGGGCGGCGAAGTGCCGTCTTCGTAGATGACGTAGGCTTCGCGGCGGAAGAGGTGGTCGATCATCCGGTAGATGGTCTTCTCATTGCCCGGGATGATGCGCGACGACAGGACGACGGTGTCGCCTTTTTCGATTTTGGCGTGCTTGTGATTGTCGACCGCAGCGCGCGACAGCGCCGACATGGGCTCACCCTGGGTGCCGCTGATGAGCACACAAACTTTTTCCGGCGGAAAATTCTTCATGTCGCCGGGATTGATGACGAGGCCGTCGGGGACTTCGATGTAGCCGAGGTCTTCGGCAATCTCGGCGGAATTGTTCATGGAGCGGCCGAGGAAGGCGACTTTGCGGCCGTGCTCGTGGGCGAGTTGGACCGCCAAATTGATGCGATGAATGGACGACGAAAAGCAGGAAATAAAAAGCCGCCGCTTGGTATGGGCGAAAACTTCGTCGAACTTGCGGCGTACTGCCCGCTCGCTGGGAGTGTACCCCTTGCGCTCGACGTTGGTGGAATCCTGAAACAGCGCGAGCACGCCATTCTTGCCGTACTCGGCGAAGGTGTGCAGGTCGAAGAGTTTGTTGTCGGTGGGCGTGGGATCGACCTTGAAGTCGCCGGTGTGGATGACGACGCCGAGCGGGGTGTGGATGGCGAGCGCGACGCAATCCACCAGGCTGTGCGTGACCTGGATGGGGTGGATAGTGAACGGTCCGACCTTGAAGCGCTCGTTGGGGCGCATTTCGCGGAGGTCGGCGTCGTCGAGCAGGCCATGCTCGTCGAGTTTGTCTTCGACGTAGGCGAGCGTGAACTCGGTGCCCCAGACGGGGACTTTGAGTTCGGAGAGCATCCAGGGGAGGGCGCCAATGTGGTCTTCGTGACCGTGCGTCAGGATGATTCCGCGCACGCGCTGGCGGTTCTCGATGAGATAAGAAATATCGGGGACCACGATGTCGACGCCGAGCAACTCGGCTTCGGGGAACATGAGTCCAGCGTCGATGACGATGATGTCGTCTCCCCAGCGAACGGCCATGCAGTTCATACCGAACTCGCCCAGGCCCCCGAGGGGGATAATCTGCAGTTTTCCGGTTGGCATTGAGTAAAGATGATGCTAGCACAGGCAGGGAGTGGTGAGTGGTGAGTGGCGAGTTCCGAGGTGACAAAGCGTGGACTGTGGTTCGTGTATTTGCATCCAAGAGTTCAGCCGTTACGTTGCGTCAGCGAGAATCCCTCAGGGGCTAAAGCCCGCATCTTTTGGAGGCTTGAGCGGCACGGCTGAAGCCGTGCCCTTCCCAAAACATGTTGTGCCCGCGGCGAGGCCAGAAGCGAGAACTGAGAACTGAGAACTGGTTCTCCCCAATGGCTTTCTGACTCTGCGTGCGGTAAGGTTGACGTAATGGCTGAGCAGGGCAAATCGTGGTTTCGGCGGCGGGTGGAGACGGCGATGGTGAAGGGGTTGACGCGCGCCTA
>JADGNP010000437.1 GCA_017883425.1 Candidatus Sulfotelmatobacter sp.
GGATACTGGAACGGATGTCTTCACGCTGGTTCGCGTGTCTCATATTCATCTGTTCGGCCTGACCTTCATCTTCTTCATCATGGGCCTGATGTTTACCCATGCCTATGTGCGGCCCGTCTGGCTCAAGTGTATGATCGTCGCGCTTCCCTATTGCGCCATCGTAATGGATGTCAGCTCGTGGTACTTCACCAAGCTGTTTCACCCATTCGCCTGGGTCGTATTGTTCGCCGGCGCGTTGATGGGCGGATGCTTCGCCTTCATGTGGCTGGTCACCATGTACCAGCTTTGGTTCTCGCCGCCGCCTGCAATGGTTGCCGAGAGAGTAGGCGGCGATACTGCCATCATTGGCTGAGTGACGTCGGCAAAGCAGCGTAACGGTGCTTATAACCATGCTCGGGCAAGTGCGAAGATAGAGCGCTTGCCCGAGGTTCTGCACTAACAGCACAGGTATGGCCTATCTGTCGGCGATATTCGCGGCGCTTCTATTTGCCCGCTCGACCGGCCTCAGGCCCGCACGATCGGCTGCCGCAGCGGCCGGCCGGGTGCGCGCGATCCTCCGGCGCCATCGCTCGCGAAAGTATTTTTCCGATTGAAGAAGTTGAAAAGTCTTTATTGTTACCGGAAAACCGGTGATTTGATTTGAGTCAATTACTCGAATCCGCATTTCGCTAATTTAATTTCGAGGAACCGATTCCCGCGCCCTCCCGACAGAAGGGGGACTTCAATGAAGAACCCACCGCGCATCCGATGCCGTGAACTTGCCCGACGATATTCCGGCAGGGCGGCGATTTCGATCACACACATCTCGATGTCGACCGGATAGCCCCAAGAAACGGGAACGCCATGCCGCGACATATTTTCAGGCTGATCCTGGTAATCTTGGTCTGCGTCGTGGTGGGATATGGTGCGAAGAGATTTTTCACCGTCAATTCGTTCTACGAATACGGTCATTACAGGGGTGACTCGGTAGCAGACATCGCCTCGGACAAACCGAAATTCAAAGGGGTGGGGTATTGCGCGTCATGCCATGCGAAGCAAACCGCGGAATGGTCCAATGGCGTGCACAACAGCTCGGACATCGGGAAGATTGTTAAATGCGAGGTGTGTCACGGTGCCGGCGGCGAGCGCGACGTTCTCGGCCCGTTCGAAGCGTCGGCTACCGGCGCGGATCACCCGAACAATCTCAAGATGGTCGTCCCGACCGACACCAGAAAGCTTTGCACGTTTTGTCATGAACGGATGACGGGGAGGCCTCTTCAGCAGCGTCAAATCGTGGTCGCCGACCACGCCGGCACGCAGCAGTGCATTGTTTGTCATAACCCGCATTCGCCGAAGCTCAATCTGACGCCGGTAGCAGAGGCAGCGGCCCAGGCGGGTGATCCCATCGTCGGTAAAGCCAAGGCTGCCGCCTGTGCGGGCTGTCACGGCGCAGAGGGCGTCAGCAGAAATCTCCCCGGCCCGAGCCTCGCCGGACAGAATGCGGCATATTTCGCCGAAGCCCTCAAGGCATACGGTACGGGCGGCCGTAACAATCCGATGATGAGCCCGGCGGCACAGGGGATGAACGCTGAAGATACCGGCCATCTCGCGGCCTATTTCTCGGGACTGAAATGCGAAGCCGCGCCGGCGTCGGATGCGCAGGCCGTATTGGCGGGCAAAGCGATCGCATCGAAGTGCACCGCCTGTCACGGCGCCGACGGACGCGCCGGCAACGGAGCGTGGCCGAACCTTGCCGGGCAGTCTAAGGATTATCTGGTCAACGCCATTAAAGCCTACAAGGGCGGCGCCCGTAACAACGGCATGATGGCTGGAATCGTGAAGGACTTGAACGACTCGGATGCCGAAAGCGTGGCGACCTATTACGCCAGCGCGGCATGTAAATAGGACTTGGCCGAACGGACAGTTGCCCAGGAGCATACGCAAATGGAAGACAAGGAAAAGCTCGAAGGCCAGCAGACGGGGCGGCGAGAATTTCTGAGCTGTCTCGGAAGTGCTCTTGCATGCAGCGCGGCAGCAGCGGCGGCAGGTGCTATAACGACAGGAACTGTCGCGACGACTGCTGCGGAGGCGGCGGTAACCGAAGTTCCGCCCAACCCGGCAATCCCGGGATATGATTGGACCCAGCACCAATGGGCATTCGGCGTCGATGCCACCAAATGCATCGGCTGCCTGCGCTGCGTCGAGGCATGCAAGAAGGAAAATAATGTTCCCCAGGACGCGCATCACTTCCGCACCTGGGTCGAGCGATACGTGACCTTGGAGGGCGAAGAGACCGCTCGTGTCGACAGTCAGGCCGATCCGGTGAATATTGCGGCCTCCGGCTCTGAAAGCGAATATCGTTTCGCCGATCGCTACAGGGACGCAAAAGTGGAACTGGCGTTCTTCGTGCCCAAGCTGTGCAACCACTGCACCCATCCGGCTTGCGTTCAGGTATGCCCGACCGGTGCGACCTATAAGACCGAGGATGGGGTTGTTGTCATCGACCACACCTATTGCATCGGTTGTCAGTATTGCGTGCAGGCTTGCCCTTATGGCGCACGCTATTTCAATGAGGAAACAGGCGTCACCGACAAGTGCACGTGGTGTTACCACCGCATTACCAAGGGACTGCAGCCTGCCTGCGTTGAAGTTTGCCCGGTCGGTGCGCGCATCTTCGGCGATCGCAATGACAAGCAAAGCGCAATCAGCCAGTTCATTCAAAATAATCGCGTTTCCGTGCTGAAACCAGAAACCGGCAATGCGCCGAATGTCTTCTATATTGGCATCGACAAGGACGTGAGCTAATGGAAACCTTAGTGCACTCCGCTCCATTCACCGGCTACGTTTATCCCAACGAGACGATGATCCCGTGGACCATACTCATCGTGGTCTATCCCTACCTGACCGGATTGGTCGCCGGCGCCTTCACCATCTCGAGCCTGTATCAGGTATTCGGCTTCCAGCAATTGAGGCCGGTGGCGCATTTCGCGCTGCTGGTCTCCTTGTGCTGCATGGTTGTTGTGCCAATACCGCTGTTGCTGCACCTCGGTCACCCGGAGCGGGCATTCAACGCCATGATCACGCCGCATACGACATCGGCGTTCGCCATCTTTGCTTACGCGGCTGCCTTCTATGTCATTCTGCTGATTTTGGAGACCTGGTTCGTGTTCCGGCCGCAAATCGTGCAAACAGCCAAGACCACGAAAGGGCCGCTGGGATGGGTCTATCGCGTGGCGACGCTCGGGTCGGACGACCTCTCCGAGAAGGCCTTAAGTTACGATAAAAAATGGCTATTCGCGTTAGCGATCATCGGCATTCCCGGCGCTCACGGCTTGCACGGCTACGTGGGTTTTGTATTCGGTTCGCTCAAGTCCCGCGAATGGTGGTCCTCCGATCTCATGCCGGTCATCTTTCTGTTTTCCGCGATCATCTCCGGTACGGCCCTGGTGATCGTGCTCTATGTCGTGTCGTGTAGGCTGCGCAAGGTTCCGGTCGACCTGGCGTGCCTGAAAGTCATGGCCTATTCGCTGTGGGGTTTCATGATGTTTACCCTGCTGCTGGAAGGGCTGGAATTTGCCAGCATGGTCTATCGCGGCCGGGAAGGGATCGACGTGATCATGTCGTTCGTCAAAGGCCCGCTCCTTGTTCCGTTCTTCATCCTTCAATTCGGGATTGGGTCGGTGCTGCCGCTCGCGGTAATTACCTTCCTCATTTGGCGCGGCACGAGCGGACCGACGCTGGTCGTAGCCATCACCACGAGCGCATGCCTGGTCCTGCTCGCGGTGCTGATGATGCGCTATAATGTGGTGATCGGCGGGCAGGAAATTGCGAAGACGGGCAAGGGGTTGCTTGCATATCGGCCGCCGATTTTCGCCAGGGAAGGTTTATTCGTCGCGGGCTGCGTGCTGGTCCTGCCATTCGTCTTGCTGTCGATATTGGTTCGCTTTCTGCCGCCGTGGCACGAAGCCGAATCAGCTTTGGCGAAGGGGACGCCGTCGGTTATTGCCCACTAACGGCCGTGCGTCCGGAAGAGATTTCCTCAGAAAAGGTCGCTGTTCGGCCGCGGCTCAAGGCTGGCGCAACTTGTATCGATTGCCAAAAGGGTATCGCGCACCACCTTCCCAAAGAGCCGGAAGCTGCCGACGAAACCGAAAAGAAGTAGGTGCATTTCGGCTTTCGTGTCGAAATGTTCGAAGTGTGACTTTTTAGCAATATCTGAAGGCGGCATCGAAGCTCACACATTAGTGAACGATAAAGCTACCGACAGTTGAACGCGGGGGCGTTTTTGATGAGCAGGTTTGGCGGTTCTGGAAACTACTTCGACAGGGGAGCGCAATATGCGAGGGCATGTTATGCGCAGCCTCTGGCCAAGCTCCTCTCGCTTCTGAAGTCGGCCTTGGTGGGTGGCGCGGTGCTCGGGCTCATTCAGCCTGCCTTCGCGGTCGGGGTGATCACCTCCGACCAGCCCATCTTCCCGACGTCGGGCCAGGGCGTCTATGCCGCGCTGCTCGATCTTGACGGAGCCAAGCCCGCGACGGCTCCGCGCGGCGATGACGCGTTCTCCGCGCTCGCCGGCTTCGCCCAAACGGTCGCGGCGGACTTGAAGGCACCGGGACCGGCGACGTCCGGACAGAAGGCAACGGCGTCCTCGCAGGACGAAGCGGTCTTTGTCGAGCTTGCCGAATTCGCCCAGCGCGTGGGCGCCAAGCGGTCGGTCCCCTCGCCCGAACCCCGCCTGAAGCTCGCTGAGGCGGACAACGCCATCGATGCGCTGCAGGACTTCCTCCGCGGCAACGGAACGCCGGCGCCTGTAGCGCCGCAAGCGCCGGTGGCGGCGCCCGCCAGGGGCAAG
>JADGNP010000438.1 GCA_017883425.1 Candidatus Sulfotelmatobacter sp.
TACGTGAGGATCTGCTCCCTGTATGGTGCCGGTTTCTACTACATTCCGGGCACCGACACCTGCATCAAGCTGGGTGGTTATCTGCGCGTCGATACGACGTTCAATGGTTCGGCTAACTACAATTCGCCGGCCTGGAATGGCCCTGCTGGCCAAGGCAACCGGTACCGCAACCAGTATATCGCCTATTCCCGTCAGGACCTCAACATCGATACGCGCACGGCCACCGAATACGGTGTCGTTCGTACCTTCTTCGATGCGACGTTCAACTGGGGTTCCGGCGGAAGCTACGGGGTCAGCACTGGCATCGCGGGCGGTGCGCTCGGCGTCTACTACGCTTTCATCCAGTTCGCCGGCTTCACCATGGGTAAGGCTGTCTCCCAGTTCAGCACGCCCTGGACCGGTTATCCGGGTAACGCGACTTCGTTCCTGATCGGTGGTGAGGACGACGTGACCGGTATCAACCAGTTGGCGTATACCGCGTCGTTCGGCAACGGCGTGACCGCATCGATCAGCTTGGAAGACCAGTCTGCCTACAGGCAGAGCCAGATTCTCAACGTGTCTACCCCCCAAACCATAGCTTCCTCGCTCGTACTTGGGGCCCTTAACCAGAACTCCGGTGCCAGCGCCTACGGTGGCAATAGCGTTCCTGATATCGTTGGCCAATTGCGGGTCGATCAGGCTTGGGGTCTGTTCCAGTTGTCGGGTGCGCTGCATGACGTTTATGCAGGCTACTACAACCCGCTCAATGAAACCTCTGGTCATCCGAGCACTGTCTGGGGCGGTGCCGTCATGGCAGCTCTTTCGATCAAGAACATCCCGACCGGACCTGGCGATAGCATCAACATGGATGCCACCTGGGCCAATGGTGCATCGCGTTACGTCATCGGTGGTGTGAGCCCGAACAGCTTCGGAATGTTCGGTAGCACCGGCCTTCCTGGCGTCTATCAGAGCGTTGCCTTCGGGGCTTCCGCCGACGGTATCTTCGGTCTGAACGGATCCATCGAGAAGAACACGGCTTGGGGTTTCCGTGGCGCGTTCAATCACAACTGGAATCCGTATTGGACAACCTCACTGTTTGGCAGCTACTCTAGTGAGACTTACACTGCGAATGGTAGGGCTCTGTTTTGCGCAGGCTTGGCTCAGGCCTTTGCTGGTGCCGGGGGCACAACCTCCTGCAATCCGAACTTCACGATTGCGCAGATTGGTACCAGAACCGCTTGGACTCCGGTCAAGAACCTGACGTTCTCAGCCGAAGTCATGTATACGCAGCTCCACTCGTCGATGTCTGGTGTGACCGGTCCTGTCACTTTAGGTTCGGCCACGAATGGCATCACCAAACCGCCCGGCGTGTCCTACGAGTTCAAGGACCAGGGCACACTCGTTGGCTCAATCCGCGCTAATCGCACCTTCTGATAGCTGTCGTCCCAGGACGACCACAATCTGAGATCAGAACCCCCGGCGGGAAACTGCCGGGGGTTTTCTTTGCTTAAGATCAAGCACAGCGCCGCGGCGCCCAGTATACGTTTTGCGTTTTCAGCACGGTTGACGCGGAACGTTTCCTTTGGTCCCGCGGTCCATGGCGCCCCATCAGGGAGGTCGATGATGCGTAATCTTTTCCTGGCAGCCGCGGTTGTCGGCACCGTGGCTTCAATCGGCACGACACCATCGCCGGTTCAGGCCAGGGATTATCCGTTCTGCATCAAGGGTGACTTCTACGACAGCCCGATCGGGGATTGCAGCTTCGACACCTATGAGCAGTGTCTGGCGACGGCCTCGGGCCGTAAGGCGTATTGCGATGCGAATCCATTCTTTGCTTATCCGAAGAAGCAGCAATTTGATTACCCGAAGAAGCAGCGCAGGCAATACTAGAGGGTCCGGACTCATAACCAGTAGCCGACTGTGCAGCGATGCAGACGACTGCGAGGAGGTTATTCGCGTCGCGGTGGTAGGGAGTTGCGATGCGACGAAAGTCCTTGACGCGGCCGAACATTTTGGCGGCAGATGTGGGCAGCTCGTCGTGTCCGCCTTGACGGTTCGGCAACGGATCTCGCGGCTCGCATCATCGGTGCCAAGAGCACCTATTGCGCAACCTAAAACGCAAGCAACGAGCTGCCGAGCGAATACGTCAGCGAACTTGCAGTACAACTCGGACTAACTAGACTCCCGTCAAGAACCTGGCGTTCTCGGCTGAAGCCTCTGGATGGGGGTCTCGACCAGGAGTTCACTGGCGGGGCCGTGTTGACTCCGACGGCCCCCAATCCAACGACCTCTACGAGTACAGGGACTAAAAGCTGTGTCCTTCAACAAGTCCCTCGGATCCCGAGCTGGTGTTCAGGAATGAGTTCAAGGACGAGGGCACTGTATCGCCCCAGCTTCGCGCTCAGTGTAACTTCTGGCATATCGTCTAACGGCAATCCTCCGAATTTAGAATATCCGCGGCAACTGAGAAGCAAGTTCCGCTGATCCAAGTGATTGTATTTACGTTGTAATATTGGCTTCGTTTTGCGGAATTGCCATTTAACAACTTATAGTTTTAATAATCTAAAGCACGTCTCTTTGTAATGGCGCGGATAGCCCGATCCCGACGGGCGGCGGCGCGGCATTCGTATCGGTCGAGCTGGATTAGGTTAGGGAGTATACGCCGAACCGCTTCAGACGAGCGTTGCGGTTCCAGCGACGGCAGCGTCGCTGAGGGGTCTTTCAATTTCGGCCGTGGGGGTCTCGTACCCTTCTCTTCCGTCATCCAGAGATCCATTGCGATCAACCAACGGACTTCTTGAACCGCAGAGGGAAAGTGCTTTGGAGCGTCGAGACTTCCGAGCGCGGATGCGCGTTCGAACAGGGCGAGTTTGACTCGCCTGATGCGGGCAAGTTCAAGTTCTGCTTCCGCAGCGCTGCGGGCGTGCTCGAGGGTGACGGCGTCCCTCGTCGGACCTGCGATCTTGCGGGCGAGCTCGTCGACTTGTTTTGCAAACGCCGCGTTTGACTGACTTAAGTTCAGTCCGTGGGTATACGCATTCCGGCTTGCGCGCTTTTTCCCGGCGCCGGAACGGGGGCCGGTGCTTTTTCTCGCGTTCCGCCGGTTTGCCTCGATTTGTCTTTCACTTGCCATGGTCAAGCCGACTTCTTGTCCGCAAAGCTTTCGAGGCGGAGCACATCAGCGTCTTCAAGAACCCGATCTGAACTCTGACGCATCCGTTTGGCAAGAGCCTCCCGGTAATCGGCGACGCAGCGAAGCACCCTATCGAAGCGCAATCGGAGCGAGGTCAGCATTCTGTCGAGCTGTTCAAGATCTGACGAGCACAGTCGGATCGCTTCCGCCTCAATGGCTGACTCGTCGAGGTGATATCGATGCAGGATTCTCAAAACCACCCTTCTTGTCCTTTGACTGGTGAACCAGCCGTCGGCGAGCGCGTCAGCAGTCCATTCCGTATCCGGCCGGTTAAAGTTACTGGGGGTCAACAACAGCTGCCGGAGCAGGCTTTGCAGCGCGGAGCGGAAGGCGTTGTTGATGATGCCGGTTTTGCTGCGTCGCAGTCGCTTGATCTCCCAGACGATTACCGCCAGATCGTCCAGATAGATTTGCTCGATGATGCCGTTGGGCTCGATCTCTTGCTGCAACTTTGCGCGCAAGACTGCGAATTCGTCGGCAGATTCGGTGATGAGTAGAGGCAGTTTCGCTGGCGGTGCCACCTGGTTCTTTGCCCGGGTCATCTCTGGATCCCTCCGGTATTCTGCATACTGTCCGAAATTGACCGCATAACCCCGCGCGAGCTGCTGTCTTTGTCTCTGCCCTTGATCAAGGGCGGTTGATCTTCTGGTTTGTCTGGCGACATTTGCGTGTTCTCCAAAAAATACGGCCAAGAGCGAGGCACACATGCTGCTGCCTTGCCCTGTGAATGCTTTGATCCTGGGGAAAATGATCGGCGCGCGAGGACAAGCCTCATTATGCCGAAGAATTTTCCGTACGCCTGTTAGTGAGATGAACCTGAGCCACAAAAGGCACTGTGCTGATGGCGATCATCACGCGAAGAACGCCGCTGCGTGATGTTTCAGGCTCGTACTGGAGTCGCAGGTAAATGAATATTGGTTGATTTGCACTGCGTCTCCGATGCGAAGTTACGACAATGTTTTCAAAAGAATGTTAGCGATCCGAGAAATTTTTCGCAGGATCAAGCGAATGGCTCTGGTAAAGGCGGGATTTCCCGCATTCGACTTGCCGCAAACAATTGAATCATCGGGTAAATTAAAAAATATTAGCGCAAAAATGCGAACGGCTGTGATGCGACGGAGGGTGTGCCAGCGCAAACGATGGCGATGGGTCGCTGACAATACCATGGTGTCCTGAAGGATTCGGTTGTTCCTCGAAGCCTTGGATGACCGAGACGATCTCGAACCGTACGATTTGTGCAGGCAGCGATGCTGCAAACGACTGGTTCATTTGATCTTTAGAATCAAAACAAGTGCCAAAAAATATTGGCGCGACAGTCCCAGGACGCTGGCGGTGTGCAAACTGCCGGTCCTGGCAGATCCTCAGTCTTTGGCGCTTCGAAGCTGTCACTACTTTTTTGTTTTGACCGCGCTCGGCTTTCGCAAACGGACGCCCGCGCCTCCGCCGTTCTCGTCGATGAACTCGACGCCGGCCGCTTCCAAGGCATGCCGCAGCGCAGCTTCATTGGCTTGAGTTGCGGAAATCTCTCCATCGATGACCTCAACTCGCCGGATGGTCGCGACTCCCACCTTGGAAGCTTTCGCGAGATCCAAAGCAGTCCACCGGAGCAACGCACGAGCGGCCCGCATTTGCGCGCTGGCGGCTGGATCGAGCG
>JADGNP010000439.1 GCA_017883425.1 Candidatus Sulfotelmatobacter sp.
GCAGATATTGCCACCGATCGTGCCCATGTTGCGGAGGACAGGCGATGCCACGGTGGCTGCGGCTTCGGTCAGCACCGGGTAGTGCTGACGCAGAAAGTCTGAACGTTCAACCGCACGCAGCGTCGTCAGGGAGCCGATTTCGACGCCCCCGTCGGGCAACGGCTTGATCCCTCGGATCGCAGCAACTCCTCGAAGATCGAGAATGTACTCCGGCTCGAAAAGCTTTTGCCGCATGGAGGGAATCAGATCGGTGCCGCCGGCGATGATCCGGATCGGTTTGTAACCCTGCGCGGGCGAGGCGCCCGCGGCTACGCGAGCCGAATCCTTCGCGAGAAACTCGACCGCTTCTTCCACCGACCTGGGCCGCAGGAGTTTGAAATCTGGAAGGCTCAATCCGCACTCCCCGCCACGGATGGCGCGTCACGTCGCGAGGGATCGAGAGCGTGCCGTTCCGGTCCTTTTCCCTTGAAGCACAGCGAGCCACCATGTTCGCGGAAACGTGTGGGCGAAGTCGGGTCAACGCCCTCCGTCAGGTTCAGCGCCTTGGCGTTCCTCTTCGCGCGCAGCGCCGCCAAGACCCTCTCTGGCGTGAACGGTGACTCATGCAAGCGCACGCCGACCGCATCGTAGATGGCGTTGGCAATCGCCGGAATCGTCGCCGCCAGCGATCCCTCGCTGCACTCCTTCGCGCCAAACGGGCCTTCCGGATCGATGCTCTCCACGATGATTGGCTCGACCTCCGGCGACTCCACCGCAGACGGGCTGCGATACTCGAGTAACCCGGGGTTCATCAGCATGCCGTCCTTCCAAACCATCTCTTCGGTGAGGGCCTGTCCCATGCCCATCCACACGGAACCGATGATCTGACCTTCCACGGAAACCGGATTCAAGGCGCGACCGCAATCGTGAGCGGCCCAGACTTTGTGAACGACTACTTCGCCGGTTTCTTCGTCGACACTGACCTCGGCGACCTGCGCGGAATACGAATATGCCGGGGACGGCCCCACACCTGCGCCTTTATGTTTGCCGCCGCGCGCGTCCTGCGGAGGGGCGTAGGATCCAGTGCCGGTGAGCGCTCCATGAAAGTCAATGGCCGCGACGACCGCCTCCTCAAATGTCATCCAGTCTTTCAGCCCTTCATCCTTACGCTTCTGCTGCAGCGATCCCCGCAAGATCTGGCCTTCCACGCGTCCGCTGACCGAGGCTCCGGCCTGCGTCACTTCCGCTTCCTCTGCCTCATCTTTGTTCACGACCGGCGGCTCGCTTCCCTTCTTGAAGACGAGGTCGTCGCGGAAAACCAGGTCCTCCGCGGCGCAGTTCATCTTCTTCGCTGCGGCGGCAGCAATCAGCTTCTTCACTTCTCCGGCTGCCCGCAACGTCGCATTCCCCGCCATGAAAGTGACACGACTGGAGTAAGAACCGATGTCAATCGGCGTCAGGTCCGTGTCAGCGGCGATCACTCTCACACGCGGCAGCGAACATCCCAGGACTTCGGCGGCGACCTGGGCGGTCATCGTGTCCGATCCCTGACCAATTTCCGATGCGCCGGTGTAGACAACCACGCCACCGTCCCGATCGATCTTTATGTTCACAGTCGAGTGCGGCATGTCGGAGCGAATAATCGAATTGGCCGCGCCACTGACGTAGTGGCTGCAGGCAATGCCGAGACCGCGTCCCTTGGGCAGTTTGCCCTTGCGTTGTTTCCAGCCGGAACGCTCCACCGTCTTCTCGATGCACTCCGGCAATCCGTAACTCTGAACCCGCAGGCCATTCACGGTGATGCAGGGTGGCTGCAGAAGATTGCGCCGCCGAATCTCGGCCGGGTCCATCCCAATCTGCGCTGCCAGTTCGTCCAGCTGCGATTCAAAGGCAAAGCGCACATTTACCGTGCCGTGGCCGCGCATGGCGCCACACGCGGGCTTGTTCGTCAGCACACGGTAGCCGTCGTACTGAATGTTGGGGATGTCGTAGAGCGCGCCCAGCAGCGCGCCGGAATAGAGAATGGTAACGACGCCATAAGAGCAATATCCGCCGCCGTCCTGCACCACCCGGGCTTTCACCGCGGTGATGCGGCCGTCCTTCTTGACGCCGGTTTTCAGGTCAATGATGGTGCGCGGTCGTCCGCGATGCGCCCAGAACACTTCTTCGCGCGTGTAAGTAATCTTCACCGGAGCCTGGGCCTTGCGCGCAGCCACGGCGGCGATGATCTCCAGGGGAATCACTTCACTCTTGCCACCGAATCCCCCGCCTACCAGCGGCTTGATCACGCGAATCTGCGACATGGGCATTTCCAGCACCAGCGACAACTTGTGCTGCAGGTAGTACGGCACCTGGGTCGAAGACCACACGGTCAGGCGTCCGGGCTTGCCGGTATGCGGATCGAGTTCGAACGACGCCAGCGTGGAATGGGGCTCCATCGCAGCGTGCGTCACTTCATTCGCGATAAACCGCGCCTCGGCCACCTGATCGGCTTCGGCAAAACCCTTGTCGGGATAACCGAAGACGTGGTGGTAATCCTTCTCCAGATTGCCCGGCTTGGAGTCGTGGATAAGATCCGCCTGGGCCTTCATCGATTCTTCGGGATCGAAGTAGGCGGGCAGCACCTCGTACTCGACCTCGATCAGTTCGAGCGCTTTCTCGGCGATCGCTTCCGAAACGGCAACCACACAGGCGACGTTGTCGCCCACGTAGCGCACCTTGTCGAGAGCCAGCGCGTGCTCGTCGTGGCCCACAGGGAGAATGCCATAGGGGTTGGGTGCATCCTTACCCACCACCACGGCAACCACGCCTTCGCACGTCTCGGCTCGGCTCGTGTCGATACGCTTGATGCGCGCGTGCGGGTAAGGTGAATGCAGAATCTTGCCGGTCAGCATGCCGGGCACACTGAGATCGTCGGTGTACTTGCCCGCGCCCGTGGTCTTCTCCGCCGCGTCAATCATTGCGGTGGGCTTGCCGATAATGGAGAAATCGTTGCTCATGTTGTCATTCCGAGCAAAGCGAGGAATCTGCTTTTCGCGTGCGTCGCCACTTCACTCCGCAACCGTCAAACTCTTGCGCTCTGCCTCAATCGCCGACCGGATGGCCTCGTACATCTGGCTGTAGCCAGTGCAGCGGCAGAGGTTGCTGCTCAGCGCGGCGCGAACATCGGCGTCAGACGGATCCGGATTCTCCGCCAGCAGCGCCTTCACCGTCATCATGAAGCCCGGCGTGCAGTAGCCGCATTGCGCTCCGCCCCAGTCGCCGTAAGCCTTCTGGATCGCCGCGAGAGCGCCGTGTTCACTCACTCCCTCGACGGTAGTAATCTCTTGCCCTTCGCAACTGGCTGCGAGCAACGTGCACGACATCATGGCCACCCCATCCACCAGCACCGTGCATGCTCCGCACGACGAATCATCGCACGCCCGCTTCGAGCCCGTTAGCTGCAGCTCCTGCCGCAGTACGTCGAGCAGAAGAGCGCTGGGCTCGATTGCCAGTTCGTGAGACCGGCCGTTGACGCGCAGTTCAATGAGTTCTTTTTTCATTGGGAAACCAGCCTCTAGCTTCTAGCTTCTAGCAAGACCTGGACCGATGTGGCTAGTCGCTAGAAGCTAGGAGCTAGCAGCTTCTCAATACACCGGCACTTTTCCATCCACACGCCGTGACCAGGCATCGATGCCGCCGCGCATGGACTGCGCCTTCTCAAATCCTTGCTGCCGCAGCCACACAGTCACATTCATCGAGCGAACACCGTGATGGCACAGCACGACCACATGTTCCTCAGGATCGAGTTCCTGATGCGCTCGCGACGGCACATCGCCCATCGGCATCAGCTTGGCGCCATCCATCCCGGCAGCCTCAAACTCCCAGGGCTCGCGAACATCCAGGAGGGTGAACGACTCTCCTGCATCGAGCTTGCTCTTCACTTCTTCGGGAGTGATTTCGTAGTCCATCGATTCAGGTGGGAGCGCTACTTCCCTGCCCACTTCGGCTCACGCTTTTCCATGAATGCGCGGATGCCCTCGTGTGCGTCGTCGGTTTTCATCAAGTCTTCGAAGTAGATCCGCTCGGCCCGGGCCAGACCCTTGTCGAAGTGCATCGAATCCCAGGCGTAGGACGCCTTCTTGGCCAATGCCAGCGCCACCGGACTGAGCATACGCAAATGCCCGATAGATTCCTCCACGGCGGCAGCCAACTCACTCTCGGGCACGGCGCGATTGGCCAGACCGATTTCCGCCGCCTCTTTGCCGCTGATGGTCCGCCCGGTCAGAATCAGCTCCGCTGCGCGCTTCTGGCCCACCAGGGCGGCCAACGCGGTACACGCCACCGGCGGATAGCAGCCCAGCCTGATCTCCGGAAAACCCCAATGTGCCGATTCCGTGGTGTAGACGATGTCGCACATCATGGCTAATTCCGCGCCACCGCCCAGACAGTGTCCATGCACGGCGGCGATGGTGACTTTCTTCGTTGCGACGAGCGCGCGGATCACACCATGGAACTTCGCCAACATCTCCTCGACCTTGTCGGGAGTGTGAGCGGCTACGTCCACGCCTACTGAAAAGGCTTTGCCATCCCCGCTAACCACGATCACAGAAACGTCGGTCCGAGATTCGATCTCCGCCAGAGACTGCGCCAGTTCCTCCATCATCGGGATATCGATAATGTTCAATGGCGGGCGGTGCAGGGAGATCCGTGCGACGGGCGGATCTACCACCAACATCAGCGAAGTGAGTCTAGCCACGGTTTCTGCCATCATGGTTTGCTCCGTACCTCTGCGTCTCCGTGGTGATCACTACATCCGCTACAGGTTGATCGCCGACTTCCGCACTTCTCCGATGGTCGAGAGCGG
>JADGNP010000440.1 GCA_017883425.1 Candidatus Sulfotelmatobacter sp.
CCCATGGGCCTGCGGCCCACCGAAGAAGGATGAAAATCCCCGGGTGCCCCATTTTTGCCGCGTCTTTTGCGGCAAAAGTGGGGATTTTCGACAGAGCGGAGTCGAAGGGATGGGGCACCCACCGCATGGTACTTCCAGCGGATAAAAGCCTCCTACACCAGCCGTCTGGAAGCTGGTCCTTTCTTTCGTCCCTCCGGGGCTGGTTCATTTTGTGCGGCTCACCCACATGCGCTGTGGGCTGCATTCTTGCGCCGCTTCGCGGCTTGTCTCTCTGCTCTTGGGTTTTGCACAGAATCTCCGAGTTTTCCTCAGGGGGAGTGTGTGACGAACGACCTTTACTGAGAATTTCAGAACGGGAATAGTGGGGGTGGGGGCGGATGGTGGGTGGGGAGAACGGAGAATCCATTAGGGGAAGGGCGGGGGCTCAGGAGAGCCCTTTATTTTTTGGGCGGAGGGGGGAAGTCAAGAACCCCACCCTCTCGCAAAGAACGCGAGAAGGGTGGGGCACCCGGTACCCGGGGGAAAGCAGGTTCCTCGACTTCGCTCGGAATGACAACGTTTCAATCTCGGAACGACAAACGTTTAATCTCGGAATGACAAACGTTTATCGGAATGACAACGTTTAATGTCGGAATGACAGCCGGTGAAGGATATGAATAAGAAAAAAAAGACGAAGTGGATTACGGGATGCAAGGAGCGCGGGGAGTGGGCGGAGCTTTGTTTTATGGCGCGGGCGAAGGGGTTGGGGATGGGGGTGTTGAAGCCTTATGGCGACTCGGGGCGGTATGACGTGGCGGTGGAAAATGGCGGTCCGATATTGCGGGTGCAGGTGAAGTCGACGATCTATTGCCGGCGCGGGGGAGAGTACAGCCTGAATGTGATGGGGCCGGGGAGGAAGAGGTACAAGAAGGGGACGGTGGATTTCTTTGCGGTGTGGGTGATTCCGATCGGGGAATGGTACATCATTCCGTATAAGGCCATGGGGAAGAGGCTGACTTTGCACTTCACTCCGGGGAGCAAACGGGCGAAGTTCGCGCGGTATCGGGAGGCGTGGGATTTGCTGCGGGTGGTGGAGATTCAGGCTTGCGTGGATCCGCTGTTTGAGGAGGAGGAGGATGCGGGCTTCTCTGGATGAGATCACAATTCCACTTTTGTGACTAAGGTCAAAATCCCCACCCTCTCGCGAAAGGCGCGAGAAGGGTGGGGCACCCGGTTCCTGTCCTTTCATATCCCTTCATGCCCCCTTCCTGTTCTGAATTCGTAACACGCGGCGAAAACCCGGCGCCCTATCCCGGACGCGGCTAGAGTTACGGTTTCAGGGCGCCGCGCTCTGCCCTTCTGATTTTGCGAAACGTTCCTGAGCCGAAGTTCACTATTTATTGATTCAAGGGAGTAATCCGCCATGCCGCCTGGACTCGACAAGCTGCAACACATCGTCGTACTGATGATGGAGAACCGCTCGTTTGACCACATGCTGGGATCGCTGAAGGCGGTCGCTGCAAAGATCGATGGAGTTACGCCGGACTTGAGCAATCCAGATACGAATGGGAGTCCGGTGAAGGCGCAGGCACTGGCGGAGTTTCAGGCGCAGTTGCAGCCCGATCCCGACCATCATTTTCCGGCGGTGGATTTGCAGATTTTTGGTGGCGATCCGAACCGCGTGGCCAACATGCAAGGTTTCGTGAAGAGCTACTTCAATCAGCAGCGCGACGTCGACCATTCGCAGAAGATCATGTATTACTTCGCGCAGAAGGATCTTCCAGTGCTGACCACGCTGGCGCTGGAGTTTGCGGTGTTCAACCGCTGGTTCTCGTCGATTCCAGGGCCGACGATCTGCAACCGCGCGTTCGCGCATTACGGGACGTCGTTCGGCCGCGTGGACATGAATCTGATCTATATCAACGAGCCGTTCAAGAGCATTTACGACCGGCTGATCGGCGCGGCTCCAAAACACACGTCCAAGCTGTATTACTACGACACGGCGAGTTCGACGATGGAGATCACCAACCTGCTGCAGCACCAGCCGGAACTGTTTGGCACCTATCCGCAATTTCTGGATGACTGCGCTAAGGGGAATCTCCCGGATTATTCGTTCATCGAGCCCAACTTCAACGATCACGAAACCGACAGCGGCGAGGAGACGGCGAACGATCAGCATCCCGACCACAACGTGCAGCATGGAGAGATCTTCATTGCGTCGATTTATCAGGCGATCAAGAACTCGCCGCTGTGGCCGAACACGGCCCTGCTGATCGTCTATGACGAGCATGGAGGGATTTACGACCACGTGGTTCCTCCGGCGTGCACCCCGGACCAGTTCACGGCGTCGGCGAATGACACAGGAACAGGAAGACCATTCGCATTCGACCGGCTCGGAGTGCGCGTGCCGGCGATTCTGGTCTCGCCGTGGATCGCGAAAGGGACCGTCGTGGACCGCGTGTTCGACCACGCGTCGATTCCCGCGACGGTAACGAAGTTCTTCCTGGGAGATTATTCGCCACGATCTCCGCGGGAGACCAGCGCGGATGTCTTTATAGAGCCGAATCGCGGAGCCGTTGATCCGGCGAGGAATCTGCTGTCGCTGATTGCGATGCGGAACGATTGCCCGGATTTTGATGTGTAGGTTGCGGCGCAGGCGCGCCGGAAGGAGTGACGATGACGTTGATCCATGTGCCTAGGCCACCGAAGAGTGCGTTTGATCCGAACCGCCCGGTCTCTGCGTTGCTGAAGTCACAGATGGAACACCTGCGCCATGCGTCGAGCAACCTTCCCTTGCGGTACCGGAGCGAGATCTACGTCAATGCCATCAAGACTGAAGGTGAAGCGGCGAGATACATCCGCGAAGTAACCGAGGCAATCCACAGCGCGCATGGAGATGCGGCGGTGGCGCGAGCGAGAGTTGCTCCGAAGCGCAAGCGCGTGATCGAGATCGCGGCCGTCGCCGACGAACGCGCGGAACGGAAGCGCGCGCGCCAGGCGAAGAAGCGCAGCGGGAAGAAGTCCAGCGGGAAGCCCGGTCCGAAGAAATAGAAGATCGCTTGCAGGAGGCGATATGCGGTGGAGTGTGGTGGTGCTGCTGTGGCTTGCGTCACTGTTCGCGATGACCCAGTGTGCGCTGGCTCAGGAAAACTGGCTGCAGGCGGATTTTCGCCGCGAGGGCGAACGCGTGGGCGACGCCTGCAAAGGCGGCTTCAAGGCAGCGCCCGGATGCGCGATCGAGTTGTTCACCGACCATCCACTGCACATCGCGGCGGGAAGCATGCCGCTGCAGAACGGATTCGGTCTGGGAGCCGCGTTCGTCTCGGCGAGGAACACGAAGAATTGGCGGATGAGCTGGGATGTGGATGCCGTGGGCGCCGTCAGCGGAGCTTGGCGCGCAGGCGGATACCTGACGCTGGTACACACGCCGGAAGAAACGATCCATGTAGTCGTGCCGACGACTGAGGGATCGGGGAGCGCAGCGAAGAAACCGAAAGCGAAACTGGGAGTCCATCCTTACACGGTGTTCAACCTCTACGCGCAGACGACTTCGCTCAACAAGCTGAATTACTTTGGGCTGGGCAACGATTCGAGCCTCGCGGGAGCTTCCGTTTTTGGGATGACGCAAACGATTGTCGGGGTGAATGCGATCAAGCCGGTCTACGAATGGGCGGCGATCCGCAAGCTCAATCTGGCGTTGCTGGGCGAGGTAAATGGTCGTTTTGTGAATGTCCGGGGAAAGAGTGGGCAATCCGTGCCATCGATTGAGACTTTGTACACCAGCGCCACGGCGCCGGGGCTGACCAGCCAGCCGGGGTTTGTTCAACTGGGCCAGGGATTGCGCATCAAGCCAGTGATCGCGGATTCCCTGCAGCTGAATTACACGGGAAACTTTCAGGAGTTCTTCGCGCCGTCGAGTTCGCAGAATTCGTTCTTGCGGTGGACGGTGGATTTGAATCACACGCTCTACTTGCATGGCTATACCCGATCGGCTCCGAAGAACACGGACGGGACTGGTCCGGATGAATGCACGCCGAACGGGGAGAAATGCACATCTATCTCGCGGAATCTGAATGGCTCGATTGGAGTGCGGCTGCTGCTTTCGGAGTCCATCAATTCCGCGACCAGCGCGGTGCCATTCTATTTCCAGCAAACGCTCGGCGGATCGGACATCAATGGCGCGATGTCCCTGGGCAGCTATCAGGACTATCGCTATCGCGCGCCGAATCTATTGTTGCTGCAAGAGAGTTTCGAGCACTCGATCTGGGGCCCGTTTGGGCTGAAGTTCATGGCGGACGAGGGACGCGTCGCGCTGACGCGCGGCGATCTGGGCTTCAGCCATCTACGACATAGCTTCGCCGGCGGGTTTACCTTGCGGGCGGGCGGGTTCCCCATGGTCTCGATCATGTTTGCCTGGGGTGGTCCCGAGGGACATCACAACATCTTCAACATGAATACGTCGCTGCTGGGCGGATCGGCACGGCCGCTGCTGGATTGATGCCCCTCAGATCGGCGGCGGGTGTCCCACTCTTCGCAAAAGCACGCGAAGGATGGCGCACCCACTGCACGGTTCTGCCAGCGAGATCAAAATCCTGCACCACCCGCCATCGCAGTGACGAGAGTCCGTTCTTATGTGCGGCGTCGATAATCGCGTGGAAGAGCGGCCCTTTGAGAGCCTGCCCTGAGCAAAGTCGAAGGGGCCGCGTTAAGCGCCCCTATTATTGAGGTTTGCAGAATGTTGTGACACCCCTACACGGTCTGTCATTCCGAGCGGAGTTCCGTCATCCGCATCGCGGATGGCGGAACGTAGTCGAGGAACCTGCTGTTGGACGCGGCA
>JADGNP010000441.1 GCA_017883425.1 Candidatus Sulfotelmatobacter sp.
GCACGGCCAGATTCACCCAAGGAGGCCAACGGAACCATTCTTGCGGCCTACTTACTCAGTAAGGAGCTCGCGCGCGCATGCGCGCATGCACTTGTTCAGGCCATCGCCCACTGCTCGCGCAGGAGCTTCGCCATGTTGAGAATCAGCTTCGTCTTCTCTTCCTGCGGGAGGTCATTCTTGGGGTCCGCCGGATTCCTTGGCCAGCCGCCCTCGAAGCTGACGGCGCCGCGGTAGCCAATGAGCTTCAGCCCCTTGAAGCCATCCACATACTGGTCCGCCTCGGGGTGCACGCCGGGGATGATACGCTCCTTGAGCCCCGCGATGTGGACGTGCGAAAGCAGCTTGCCCGCGCAGATGAACGCGCCCATGAAACTCGTCTCTTCCAGGCCCATGTGCCAGAAGTCACCCATCACGGTCGCGCCGGGGCCGATGTCCGCCGCCATTCGTGCGCCGTCCGCTACTTGGCGCAGAAACGGCGTCTCGTTGCGGCGCAGCGGCTCCAGCACGATCGAGGTGCCGTGCTTCGCCGCGTGCTGCGCCAACCGCTTGCCCGTGTTCTCGACGAAATCCTTGCGCAGTTCCTTGCCGCTCAGGCGCCCGGGCTCGCTCAGATTGCCACGCGCCGGACAGATGATCAGGCCAACCGACTTCATTTTGCCCAGCGCCTCGATGATCGGCAGGAACTTCTGTACCTCGGCCTCGCGTTTCTCCGGCTCGTCGTAGGAAAAATCGCTGGGACCGCACGCCGTCGCGAGGAACAGCTTGCGCCCCTTCATCGCCTCGATCATGGCGTCGGCGTTCTTGATTGGCCAGTCACCAGACGGGATTTCCACGGCGCCGAAGCCATTCGCTTCAAGGAAATCGAGCTTTTCTTTCATCTCGCCACCGGGAATGCCCCACCACTGCAGGCAGAGATTCAACTCGGCGGGTTTGTCCGGGGGCGCCAGCTTCGGCATGCCGTTCCCTCCACCTGTTTGTCCCTGTGCCCCGGCAAGCTGCGGGCTGCAAAGTGAGGCCACTCCGGCGACTGCCGAAGCCTTTAAGAAATCGCGTCTTTTCATGTTGTGTACTGTCGCTCGTCCTGGACTTGGCTTAGGCCCTGGCATTCTTGCGGACAATTACCGAGGGCCTGCCGCCAGTTCATGGTTGGCGAGATTGCCCGAACCTCGCAGCGAGTGCAAGATGCCTCGAACGTCCACCTTCGGATGGTATGCATTGTGTATTTGCCTTGAACAGCCCCGTCGCTTCCGGCAGACTCCATGCACGTCCAGAAGCCAATATCTAATGGTTGATGGCTTATACAGAAGTCGGCTTCTGGCAGTTCAAAAAGGGACACAGCATGAAACGATTCTTCACCATCGCAATGCTCGTTGCTTTCACAGGCGCACTGTCTGCGGGCGAACGGGAGGTCGTCAAACCGCTTATCGCGGACAAGTTGATCTCGGCAAGGCTCACTCAGCAGGAAATGACGGGCGGCGAAATCGACCGGCGCATCATGGACTTGATTTACAGGAACTTCATGGTTCTCAACCTGGACCGGGACTGGCTGGACAAGTTCAGGAACCGCACGGCCCGGGGTGATACCCGCAATGTTTACTACGGCATCGGCAAGGTCTTGGACGCGGGCAGCCTGTTTGCCCAATACACCGGCGACCCGAAAGTTGCCCAACGAACGCAGTACATTATGGATCAACTGCGGGCTTCCCGCGATCCGGACGGATACCTGGGGTTTTGGAACGTCGAGCCAAACAACTATCAAAACGTGGTCAACTGGATTCTCCACGAGCAGGAATACTTCAATCTGGCGTTGGTGCGGAACTATCGCACGACGGGGAATCCCCAGTCCCTGGCGGACGCGAGAGTCATGGCCGGCTACATCATGAAGATGTTCCCCGCGAACGATAAGGGGGAACATATTATTCCCGCCGGAACGTCCATTGCGGGAATCACCGAAGGATTCGTCGAACTGTATCGTGTCACCGGCGACAAGCAGTATCTGGACTTCGCCAGGAACCTGCAATACGAGCCGCACTGGTATTACCTCAAACCGTTCGAGGCGTGGGAGAAGAATATCTCCCAATCATCCTACCACGTTTACGTGATGCTGTCGCACATGTACCCCGACACGGAACTGTATCGTTTGCTCGGCGGCGAGGATTACCTCAAAAAGAGCCTGTGGATGAAACAGGAATTGCTCGAACGGGGACGCGGCGGCCTGCTGGTGACCGGTTCAACCTCCGAAGGGGAGCATTTCACCTACAATCAAAAGGGTTCGGGGAGTATCGAAGAATCCTGCGTTACGGCCTATTTTCTCCGCTGGATCGACAGCCTCATGCGATTGGAAGGCGATATGCGGTATGGGGATATTATGGAACGGACGATTTACAACGCCCTGTTCGGGGCGCAGTCCCCGGACGGTCGCCATATTTGCTACTTCACGCCGTTTACCGGGAAGCGGAGTTTTCAAAGCGGCGATACCTTCTGCTGCAACGGCAACTTCCGACGCGCGGTCGCCGAACTGCCGCAGAAGGTGTACTACCGCACCCAGGACGGCGGTATCGTCCTGAACCTGTTCACCAGCTCGGACAAGAAATTCGATGTCAACGGCAAGACCGTTGAAATCAAAGAGGAAACCCAATATCCGAACTCCGGCGAAGTCAAACTGACGTTTACGTGTTCCGAACCGGTGGAGTTCGCGTTCCGATTCCGCACTCCGCGCTGGGCAGAAACGATTGAGTGTGCCGTGTGCAATGTGCCCTGTGCCCTCGCTAAGCCGCAACTCGGCTGCGCGGAAATCAAACGGCTTTGGAAATCGGGCGACACTCTCGCCCTCTCAATGCCGATGAACTGGCGTTTCGTTCGCGGTCGGATGATTCAGGAAGGCCGCGTGGCCCTGATGCGGGGACCGGTTCTGTTCACGTTCAGCGAGCAACTGAACGCCGAAGTCCTCAAGAAATGCCCGGAATCCCGTGATCTCGTGCTCGATCCGACCAGTATCGGCAACCCGATCCTGGACGCTTCCGTCCGTCCCAACGGACAAAAGGTGGTGGTTAAAGCCTGGACGAATGCCGAGCGCACGGGTGACCCGGTCGAGGTCGTTCTGACCGAGTTCGTCGATCCGAACGGGATCGACGTGTATTTCAAAACTCCGAATCTCGACGATACGAAATCAATTCGCATCGTAGACGACGAATTGCTCTCAGAACCACGTCGATCGGCCACCGGGGAGATTACCATGGCGTGGTATGGTCCGAAAAGCGATAGCCACTGGAAGAATCTGTTCACCGTTGACGGCGAATTGGTTGCCGATTTGGCTGCCGATTACCAGAACCCGCAGGGCAAGCAGAACGTGCCGGCTCTGTTTCCCGACCAATCGAAATCCGGTTCGTGGGAGCTGTTCAACTGCAAGAACGACGCGCTGCGGTCCGCCGCCAAAGCGTCCGGCCGGAAGCAGTTGAACTCCAAGTTCAAGGTCGAAGGCTGCCCGATTGGATACGCTTACGGTCTCGAAGGTGGTGCGAACCTGGGCTTCTTCGCCGATTACGTGCCTGCGCCGAGCATGGAGGAAAACTGGGGACGGTATTTTACGAGAGACATGTTCGACCGGTTTATTCCGGCAGATCAGCGAAGACAGTTCCTGATTACCCATCCGATAGCCGATGTTGACAGCTTTAACGTGATCCGCTGGACTCCCGGCTCGCAGCTTTCCCGCAAGAGTATTGCCATTTCGGGAAAGCTGTTCACCAATCCCGGCGGCAACGGGGTTTCACTGAAGCTCGTCAACTGGAAACCTGACAAAACGCCGGTGGTTCTTGATGCGCTGTATCTGGAACAGGGACGAACGGGAACCAGCGCCCACCAAGCCGAGTTTGTCGTTCACCTCAATCCCGGCGACTTGGGCGAGCACGTCGATATTGCTATCGGCAACAACGGGGATTACACCTGCGATGCGACGGCGTTGAGGCTCCGCGTTTACGCGACCGACAAGCGTTACCAAACGCCCGGTGTGGACGTTACCAAGAAGGTGCAGTCCATGTTCCAGGGCAAGTTCAAGACGGACTTGGGCAAGTACGCCGACCTGTTCGGCGATCCCGCCCCAGGTCAGGAGAAAACGCTCAAACTCAGAGTGCAGGACATGGGCGGTAACGTCAAGTATATGGAACTGCCCGAAGACGCCCCAATTGAACTATAAAGGGAATCGCGGGATTGATAAGAAATTGATTTTCTCGCTGTGGCTGGCAGAAACTCCATCGTGGTTGAAGTGCGGCACTTGGTTCGAGTTCGACGGTGTCTCACCTCAGGAGATATCCCCCAGCAAAACTCATGTTGGAGCGACAGCAACCCGAAGTGCTTCCCTTCACGGGCGGCGCGGATGAACCAAGGTCTGCCATGACGGATCGGTCGATGGCTACTATGCCATCAGGCAGCCTCCCGGAGATAGTGATGATGCAGGCCGCCCACCAGCGGCATCTCGGTCATGAGGGGGCATCCCATCGCGTCGCGCTGCCTTAGCCACGCCCATAGGAATCCAACATTGGGGAGCCGCGATTGTCCGCTGGGCGTGGTACCGGCAATTGCGGCGATCCAGCCCGCTAATTAAATGCCGAATTGGTGAACGTTCAAAACCGTTGCCAGGCCCGTGTTTGCGCCGGATACTTCCAGTCGTGCGCGCCTCGTGGGCAATCGGACGAACGTGGATAGGGCCTTTGCTGTTGGTCCTGGCTGGGGCAACACACTTGCGGCTCGTTGCGGCGGTCGAGGTGGATGAGGACTGGCCCCGGTTTCTCGGTCCCCGCGCCAAC
>JADGNP010000442.1 GCA_017883425.1 Candidatus Sulfotelmatobacter sp.
GCAACTTCCGGTCAGCGCGGAAGCTGCGTGCGGTCGAAGCCGCTGCCCCCGCAATCCGACTGGCGACTGCAGGTTTCGGCATTGTGGCTGGGCGTGGTAGCCTATCGGCGACGGGGGCGGAGAACGGGTTTGGGACCCGACGGCGCCCTGGCCGGTTCTTCATTGTATGCCGCCCGACCCAAAATCTTCGCAGCCACCGCTATCTTCCTCATCCACAGGGACTTCCGCGGCTTCTTCCGATCCACGGGAGGCGCAACTTTCGGCCCGCAACGGGGTTGAAACTAATGTGAGCACAGCCGCACTCAATCGGGGCATGCTGATGGCTGCGACGACGGTGTCCGCCCCTTTCTGGCCTGCGGTCGCTGGCGGAGAGGCCCCGTCCGACGCCGAGATCATGCTGCGCGCCAAGGCGGGCGATCAGTCGGCGTTTGACTACCTGGTGCAGAAGTATCGCCGTCCGATGGTAAGTTTCATGTACCGGATGGCGCGCAACGCGGCTGCGGCCGAAGATCTGGCGCAGGAAGTTTTTTTGCGCGTGTATCGTTCGCGCGCGAGCTACGAGGCCAGCGCGAAATTTACGACTTGGCTGTATCGCATCGCAACCAATCTGGCGGTCAATCATGCGCGCGATACGCGCCACGAGCGTCCCGAGGTTCAGGTGAGCCTGGACGAACCGGACGAGGACACGGGTACCACACTCGAACTGCCGGATGGAACGCTGAACGCCGAGCAAGTTATGGTGCGCCGGGAACGGATGCTGGCGATCCGCCGTAAGGTGGAGGCGCTGCCCGAGCAGCAGAAGTTGGCGGTCATCATGCACAAGTACCAGCAAATGGATTACAAGCAGATTGCCGAGGTGTTGAAGAAGAGCGAGTCGGCGACCAAGTCGTTGCTCTTCCGGGCGTATGAGACTTTGCGGGAACAATTGAAAGAATTCGTATAGCCAGACTGATTTATTTCTTGTGAGTGAAGCGACAGTGGCGAAGAGAGTTAAGGGGAAGCGGTTATGAACTGCAATCAAATTCGTGAACGGATGCCCGAGGTGGCGGCTGGATTCAGCGAACCCACAGTGGACGAGGGCAAGCATCTGGAGAGTTGTGGCGCTTGTGCGGAAGAATTGAAAGCGATGCGCGCAACCATGGCGCTGCTCGATCAATGGCAGGCTCCAGAGCCGTCGCCGTATTTTGACGTGCGCCTGCAGGCTCGCTTGCGGGAAGAAATGGCCAAACCGCAGGCGGGTTGGTTGCAGTGGTTTCGCCGGCCCGTGCTGGCGGCGGCGCTCACGGTGCTTCTGGGAGTTGGCATAGGCCTGTTCTTCACGCAAGGCAGATGGATTATCAATCATGGACAGGAAGCGACGATTAATACGGAACCGCCCGCACCGGGCACTGCCGTGAGTGATCTGCAAACACTGGAGAAGAATAACGATCTGTATGCCGATTTCGATTTGCTGGATGATCTGGAACTGCAGCAGGATGTCGTAGAGACTCCGTAGATGGTTCGCGCGCTATTTGTCACGGAATAGACTGAAGAACGGCGAAGAACAAGGCAAGGCGGGGAAATGAGGCGGGGAAAACACAGGACGGGTTGGCTGGCGGCCGCCGGTTTGGCGATCGCGATCGCAATCCCTATTCCCTGTCTAGCGCACAGAGTCGCCTTCCATCAGGCTCAGCAAAGGCATCCGGCTCCGGCGGCCCCGCCACAACGACAACAGCAGGGACGTCCGCAACCGCGAGGCCATGCGGGTGACTGGCTGCGGCGCTACAAAGACCTACCTCCGGCTGAGCAAGAGCGGGTCTTGCAGAATGATCCGAACTTTCGCCAGCTGTCCCCGCAACAGCAACAACATCGCCTTCAGCAGTTGCACCGTTTCTCCAGTCTGCCTCCCGACCAGCAGTTGCGCATGTTGAACCGCATGGAGACCTGGGAACATCTGACTCCCGAACAGAAACAACAGGCGCGACAGGTCTTTGGCCAGATGCGGCAACTTCCTCCCGATCGCCAACGCATGGTGGTCATGGCCGTTCGCAATTTGCGTTCGATGCCGCCAGACCAGCGTGAAAAGGTCATCAACTCCGAGCGCTTCAAGGGCATGTTCTCCGACCAGGAGCGCGAGATGATGCGCGGGGCCACCCGACTGCCTCTTGCTCCAGCGGAAGGCGGAGAGAACGGACCGCAGGAGTAGGGGAGCAGTTGTCAGTTGTCAGTTGTCAGTTGTCAGTTGTCAGTTGTCAGTTGTCAGTTGTCAGTTGTCAGTTGTCAGTTGTCAGTTCATCAGCGCCAGCATGCGCCGAATCGAGAGCGCCATTTGGCGAATGTCCTCGGCATCGGACGCATTCGGCGACATCTTCAGATATTCGTCGAGGTCCTCGGCGGCGAGTCCGTGCAATCCCATGCTGTAGCGTAAGAGCGCCCGCTGCTTCACATCTTCGGGCGACCGCGGGTAAATCACCAGGATGAGATCGGCGATCGGCAGAGCCTTGCGGAAGTTGCGCGTGGACAGATAGACGGTCTTGAGGTTGTTGAGCATCCGCGTCAGGATCTGGCGGCGGCTGATGGGATGCAGGAACTCCGGGCGCAGCGTCATTTCGCCGGAGTAGATTTCGTCCAGACGACTCTGGCAATCCTGCCGGCTGAGAATGTCGCCGCGGTTGAAACAGTCGATCAACGTTTCCTGGCCGTCGCCGTGGTGCTTGAGGAGAAAATGTCCCGGCATGCCCACCCCTGACAGCGACAGTCCTACTCGCTTTGCCACTTCCATATAAATAATCGAGAGGGTGATGGGAATTCCCAGACCGCGGTCGAGTACATCATTCAAGAAGGAGTTGCGCGGGTCGTAATAGTCTTCGCGATTGCCGCGCAGGTTCATTTCTTCAAACAAAACGCGGTTGAGGGCTGCAAGCGCACGTTGCGGGTAAGGATGTGGCACCAGGGCGGCCACACGGCGCGCCAGTTGTTCCATGCGCGCCGCGTAAACCTCGATGTCAAGATTGGGATACTCGGTGCGGGCGATCACCAGCGCGGCGCGGATCAGGTCAATCTTCTCGTCTTCCACATCCGGCGCCACGAAGACGGAAAATGTCTCAATGAGCTCTGCCGAGACCGTGTAGTGCACGCGTTGATGCTAACAAAGATGGTGGCGCGAGGAATTGGCCCGGATGGGCCATGCGCTGGCACTTCCGGCTACGAGCGCAGCAGGTTGCGCGCAATGAAGAACACGTTGGCCGGGCGCTCCCCCAAGCGCCGCATAAAGTAGGGATACCACTCTGTGCCGAAGGGGACGTAGACGCGCACGCGCCAGCCATCCCGCACCAGGCTCTGCTGCAGGTCGCGCCGGATGCCGAACAACATCTGAAACTCGAAGGAATCGCGCGTGACGTTTTCCCGGGTGGCGAAGGCTTGCGCTTCCCGGATGATGTTCTCGTCGTGGGTCGCCATGCCGTGATAGATGCCACTCTTCATCAGGATCTTCATGAGCTTGATGTAGTTCGCATCCACGTCAGCCTTACTTTCGTAGGCAATGCTCGCGGGCTCCTTGTAGGCTCCCTTGCACAGGCGGATGCGGATGCCTTCCGCCAGCAGTTTTTCGATATCGCTCTGGGAGCGCTTAAGGTAGGCCTGAATCACGGTGCCGACGCTGTTCTGATTCCCCGGCATGCGGTGCAGTTCGTGAACGAAGTCCAGGGTGCGCTGGGTGTAGGGGGAGCCTTCCATGTCGACGCGCACAAAGCCCGGCGGCTGCAGGGATGCCGCTTTGGCCACGAGGCCTGCGACCAGGTCTCGGGCCAGTCGCTCATCGACGTCCAAGCCCATGTGGGTCAGCTTCAGGCTGATGTTGGCGTTGAGCTGGTTGGCGGCGATGGCATCGAGGATCTGGTGGTAGAGCTGCGAGCTGTGGCGGGCTTCGTCGGGATTGGTGACGTTCTCGCCAAGGTTGTCGATGCTGACGCTCATGCCGGCGCGGTTGACGGTTTGGGTGACGCGCACAGCGTCGGCGATTGCGGTACCCGCTACGAAGCGGCCAGAAACGCGGCGCCCGATTGCGGATCGCTCGGCAAAATTGCGCAGGGAACGATTTTCAGAAAGATGGACGAAGAACGCCCTTAGCATGAAGTACCCGCCAGGTCCGGAAAGGTAAGAAAAGGAATGCCGGCCACTTGAATGAAGACCACAGAAATTTGTATCACAAGTGGAGGTTTGAAGGACGTGACCGGGCATACTTGCAGCGGATCAGTCTGAGCTTAGAAGAGAAAGAAAACCACGAAGGACACGAAGTCACACGAAGGAAACCCTCAGCATAGGACCTTCGTGATACTTCGTGTCCTTCGTGGTAGACCCTGGATCTCCGCCGCCACGTGACGGTCTTCACCAGGTGTAATGAGCCGTGTAGGTGATCACTTTTTCGCCATCGGGATTGACTGTCACGGGAAATTCGATGGTCTGGCTGTCCTTTTTCCGGTAGTCATCGGATTTCGAAAGGATCTCCCAGTTCCTGCCACGATACAGGTGCTCGACGACACGCACTTCCACGGGCTCTTTCTTGTGATTGCGGACTTTGATCTCAAACGTTTCTGTAGCCGTATTCTTGTTCATCTCGACGAGGTAATTCGAGCGGCGGCGTTCTCCTGAGAGGTCGAAAGCGTTGCCCGTGTAAATACGAATGGTTTCATCCCGCGGGGTGTGGTCGATCGTATTTTCGCCCGTGAATTCGACCTGGCCGTCGTCATTGCGGCGGTAGAAGCGCACGCGGCCTTTCGGTAACGGCATGCCGAGATGATTGGACTGTGCGTTGACGAACTCG
>JADGNP010000443.1 GCA_017883425.1 Candidatus Sulfotelmatobacter sp.
TCCATGCCCGACATCGACATCGATTTCTGCATGAACCGCCGGGGCGAGGTCATCAACTACGTCACTCAGAAATACGGACGCGACAATGTCGCCCAGATCATCACCTTCGGCACCATGGCCGCAAGGGCCGCCATCAAAGACGTTGGCCGCGCCATGGACATTCCCTACGCCGATGTCGACCGCATCGCCAAGATGGTCCCCACTCAGCTCAACATCACGCTGGAGCAGGCTATCGAAGACTCCGCACAGCTGCGGGAAGCGATCGAAAAAGACGGACAGATTCGCGAGCTGTTCGAGACCGCAAAAAAGCTGGAAGGCATGGTGCGCAATTCGGGCGTTCACGCCGCCGGCGTGGTGATCTCGCCGCGCCCGCTCACCGACCTGGTCCCGCTGCACCGCACCAAGAACGACGAAATCGTGACTGCCTTCGACATGGTCGCCATCGAAAAGATGGGCCTGTTGAAGATGGACTTCCTCGGCCTGACCACGCTCACCATTCTCACCGACGCATTGAAGCTGATCGCGCAAACGCGCGGCACTACTCTCAAGCTCGAGCAGATTCCGTTGGAAGACAACGCGACCTACGAAAAGGTTTTTCACAAAGGACTGACCTCCGGCGTCTTCCAGTTTGAATCGCACGGCATGCGCGATGTGCTCCGCAAGTACCAGCCGAATTCCATTGAAGATCTCACGGCTCTGAACGCGCTGTACCGGCCGGGTCCGATCCAAGGCGGTATGATCGACGATTTCGTCGACCGCAAGCACGGCCGCAAGAAAGTCGAGTACGAACTGCCGGAGTTGAAGGATATCCTGGAAGAGACCCTGGGCGTGATCGTGTATCAGGAGCAGGTGATGCAAATCGCGAACCGCCTCGCGGGCTACTCCCTGGGTGAAGCTGATCTGCTCCGCCGCGCCATGGGCAAGAAAAAAGCCGAGGAAATGGCCCAGCAGCGCGAGCGCTTCGTCGAAGGCGCGGCGCAGCGAAAATATCCGCCAAGAAAGATCGAAAAGATTTTCGACCTCATGGCCCAGTTCGCCGGATACGGCTTCAACAAATCCCACTCCGCGGCGTACGCCTTGCTGGCCTATCACACGGCCTATCTGAAGACGCATTATCCCGTGGAGTTCATGGCGGCCCTGCTGACGTCGGTCACCGGCTCAACCGATGACGTCGTCAAGTACATCAACGAATGCCGCGAGATGGGCATCGCCGTGGAAGCTCCCGATATCAACGTCTCCGATGCCAACTTCACGCCGCACGGCGAGTCGATTCGCTTCGGCCTGGCCGCAGTGAAGAACGTCGGCGGCAACGCCATCGAATCGATCGTGGCCGCCCGCAAGAAACTTGGCCGCTTCAAATCCATTTTCGAATTCTGCGAGAACGTCGACCTTCGGCTGCTCAACAAGCGCGTGCTGGAGTCTTTGATCAAGAGCGGCGCCATGGATTCCATGGGTCGCCGCGCCCAGTTGATGGCCGTCCTCGACAAGGCGATGGAACAGGCGCAGAAAGCGCAGCGCGACGCAGAGTCGGGCCAGCACGGCCTGTTCGGAGTCTTCCAGCAGGAAGATGCCGAGTCGCACAACGACAAATTGCCCAACATTCCCGATTGGGACGAGCACATTCGCCTCACCGCCGAAAAAGAAATTCTCGGTTTCTTCATCAGCGGGCATCCCCTGCAAAAGTACAAAGACAAGCTAACCGACTTGCGGGCGCTCAGCATCGAAGAAATCGCCGCCATGACGAAATCGACCGGCAAAGACGAAACCATCGTCACCGCCGGTATTATCGGCAACGTGCGCGTCCTCAAATCCAAGCGCGGCGATTTCTATGCCCAAGCCACGCTCGAAGATATGTCTGGCTCGATCGACGTGATCGTGTTCCCGGAGGCCTACAAGCGCATCGGCGATAAGGTAAAACTCGAAGTTCCCGTCCTCGTGAAGGCGGGCGTGCGCATCGAAGAGGGCGCTAATCCTAAGATTACTGCGGCAGAAATCCAACCCCTCGAAGAAGCCAAGGTCCCGCTCCCGCGCGCCATCCGCATCCGGGTGCCGCTCGAGAGCTCCGGAGAAGCTACCATCGACGATCTGCACACGCTCTTCCTGGAGCGGAAAGGCGAGGCCAAGGTATTGTTTGACGTGGAACGCCAGGGCGATTTCATGGTGGTGATGGAAGCGGAAGGCTATAATGTCCTTCCGGACCGCAATTTCATCGCCCGCGTTGAGCAGTTGTGCGGGCGGGGCAGCGTCCGCATCATTGCCTGATTCAAAGCATGGCACCCACCGAAAAAGCGCAGCAGGAGTTGGAGCAGATCGAACGTCAGGTCGCCGAACTGGAGTCTCCCGGCGCCGACGACGCGACCCGCCGTCAGATCGCCAAACTGCAGGATCGCATTGACACGCTGAGGCGAGAGATGAACGCGCCACCCACCGCCTGGCAGAAAACTGAACTGGCACGGCATCCGCAGCGTCCCCAGTCGCTCGACTACATCGAGCGTGTTTTCACCGATTTCAGCGAAATTCACGGCGATCGCGGCTTTGGCGACGACGCCGCCATCGTCTGCGGCATGGCGCGATTTCACGGCGAGGAAGTGCTGATCGTCGCTACCCAGAAGGGCCGGGACATGAAGCAGCGCGTCCACCGGAACTTCGGCACGCCGCATCCTGAGGGATATCGCAAGGCAATCCGGGTGATGCAGGTTGCAGAGAAGTTCCGCCGCCCCATCTTCACCCTGGTCGACACCGACGGCGCCTACCCCGGCATCCACGCGGAGGAACGCGGGCAGGCCGAAGCCATCGCCTACAATCTCCGTGAGATGGCGCGGCTGGAAGTCCCCATCATTGCGACCATCATTGGAGTGGGTGGTAGCGGCGGAGCCCTGGCAATCGCTATCGCCGACCGCGTTTTAATGATGGAAAACTCGATCTATTCGGTTATTTCTCCTGAAGGCTGCGCCGCCATCATGTGGCGTGACGCGACCAAGAAAGAACTCGCGGCCGAAGCCATGCGCATCACCGCAACCGACCTCAGCGAACTGGGCTGCATCGACGACATTGTTCCTGAGCCGGAAGGCGGAGCCCACCGCGACCACGAGGCGGCGGCCAATCTGCTCGATGCCAGCCTGCAGAAACATTATGCGGAACTGAAGAAGATCCCCCCTGCTGAATTACTCGTGTCACGATATAATAAGTTCCGCAACATTGCCCAGTTCTACAAGACGGAATCCTGAGTCCGCGGACTCGTTTGTCATTCCGAGCAACGCGAGGAATCTGGGTTCTTGCTGATGGCGAGAGAAACCTGGATCCCTCGCTTCGCTCGGGATGACAAACAATTCTTTCGTTTTCAAAGCAGGTTCCTCCGGGCTACAGGCGGGCGATTTGCCGCGACGGGGCCGTGCAGCCGCCGTATAATGGAATGTTTTCTTCTCTGTAATCCACGAATCAATGGGCGACTGGGTTCAGCCCACTAACTGAAGGAAGGTGTTGGGATGGCCACTACGGATGTCGTGCCCCGGGAATCCGCCGGAGGCGTGGGGCACAAGCGCATCGTCAACGACATGAGCATTCAGGTCGCGACGGTCAACGGTTCCGGCTCGCAGAGTTCAAACACCGTGCTCTTACGCAGCATTTTCCAGATGGGCGTACCGGTTTCCGGCAAGAACATGTTTCCCTCGAACATCGCCGGGCTTCCGACCTGGTACACGATTCGCGCCAACAAGCATGGCTACATCGGCCGCAAGAAGGAAATCGACTTCCTGGTGGCCATGAATCCCGAGACCGCGCAGGAAGACACGATGTCGCTGGCTCCCGGGGCCGCGGTCCTCTACGACGAACCTCTCGCTTTGCACAATCTGCGCGATGATCTGATCTTCTACGCCGTTCCCTACGACAAGCTGGTAGCTGCCGTCTGCCCGGAAGCGAAACTGCGCAAGCTCGTGAAGAACATGGTCTACGTTGGCGCCGTCGCCAGCCTACTCACCGTCGAAATGGGTGAGGTCGAAAAGGCCATCCGCAAGCAGTTCGCCAAGAAAGTGAAGGCGGCCAATCTGAATCTCGCCGCCGCCCAGGCTGGGTTCGATTACGCCAAGGCGAACCTGCAAAAACGCGGCGTCTTCTACATCGAGCGCATGAACGCCACCGCGGGCAAGATCATCATCGACGGCAACTCAGCCGCCGCTCTGGGCTGCATGTTTGCCGGGTGCACCGTCGTGACATGGTATCCGATCACGCCCTCGTCATCGCTCGTGGAGACGATGATTGAATACATGAAGGAATACCGCATCGGTCCCGACGGCAAAGCGACTTTCGCCATCGTGCAGGCCGAGGATGAACTGGCCGCGATCGGCATGGTTATCGGCGCAGGCTGGGCGGGCGCGCGCAGCATGACCGCGACCGCCGGCCCGGGCATCTCGCTGATGTCGGAGTTCGCCGGTCTCGCCTACTACGTCGAGGTTCCAGGAGTGATCTGGGACATCCAGCGCGTGGGCCCTTCGACCGGCCTGCCGACGCGCACTTCCCAGGGCGATATCCTTTCGACCGCATTCCTCTCGCATGGCGACACCAAGAACATCATGCTGTTTCCCTGCTCCGTAACCGAATGCTTCAACATGGCGCCCGAAGCATTCAACCTGGCCGAGCAGTTCCAGACGCTGGTGTTTGTCATGTCCGATCTGGACCTGGGGATGAACAACTGGATGTCCGATCCGTTCGAGTATCCGACCACTCCGATCAATCGCGGCAAAGTGCTCAGCAAGGAAGAGCTCGACCGCCTCGGCGGATTCGCGCG